>PWLK01000064.1 GCA_003560545.1 Candidatus Woesearchaeota archaeon
ATCCACCTTACCATCCAAACCAAGACCCTCATCCCTCGCATAAACACTCCCCGGAAAATCCACGGTTTCAAAAACACTCGGAACAGGACTAGGAGGCTCAGGACCAACAGGATCGTCCTCACAGCCTAAAGAGGAGAGCATGTAACCACCAAAAGTTAGACCACCGGCAAGCCTGACAAGCCTGTTAAGAGTCTTACGCTTGCCAACATCAACAGACAAATCATGCTGCTTGAAGTTAAGTTTCCCAGCCATATTCGTTTTAGATAGGGCAGATTGATATAAAAACATTTTGGTTGTAACCACTAAAGAATTACTAAAAAGAATAGAGAAGAATTATTTTCTATATGAACAACAATTGTTTGGAAGAAAAGGAAAAAGCTGAAAGTGTTTCCAAGAGGAAACAACAGACAACATAAAAATAGTGCCAGTATGGAAATGGCTCCTGGAAACAAGCTAAAATACTTCACAGAAAACACACGCATTCCTAGTACTACAGCCCATCTTTATAAGGCAGGAAAAAAATGACATCGTACAAAGTTAATTGTTACGGCTTGAAAGACATAGGGAGAGCGCTCAAATGAGAAAGCGTTTAATTTTTTTGTAAAAAAAAGTTATTGGGGTCGTAGTTGTAGGGCTGGTGTAAGCCACCTTCTGTCAACCCCAGCCTTTTGAGGGGCGGATGGGTTGTTATGACATTCTACTAAGCCTCCTCTTTGGGAGTTGCACTGGCTGGGTCCGTGTTTTCATCCTTTCCAGCGGTTATGGTCTGGGGGTTATCTGGGCTTTCGTTGCCGAATGCTTTCGCGTCCCGTCATCCCTGGCCGTTGGTGGTTTTGTTTCTTGTCGGTTGCCGCTCTTTTCAGAGCCCTGCGTTGGTGCAGGCAGCCGGTTTTTTTAGTGGGCGGACTTTCCTCCGTTGCTTGAAGCATGGTCTGTCATTCCCAGCCCTACAATTACTGTTGCAAGGGAGGGCTGTTTAGTTTATAAATATTGGGGAGAACACAATTATTTTCTATATTGATAATTATTCTTTCGGAAGAAACCACTGGACACTTCGTAATATTTCCGTGACGAGAAATCTTCGCATTGGACAAATGTGCGTGCAGCACTTAAAAACAATAAAATGTGCCAAGGTAAAGAAAAATATGAAACTCAGAATTACAAGTCACGCGATGTCAAGAATGAAAACAAGAGGAATCTCAGATGAAGACTTAATGAACTGTATAAAGAGGCCTGATAGCAAAAGCAAAAGACGTGGGAAACTTATATATAGAAAAAATCTTGGAAAAGGAATTATAGAAGCAATAGCGGAAGAATAAAGGGCAAATATAAAAATTATAACTGTTTACTGGGTTTAGAAAATGGAGATATCGTATGATGAAGAAGCGGACGCGTTGTACATAAAGTTCGGGAAAGGAAGTTTTTCTAAGAACAAGAAGGTGGATGATAATACAATTCTTGACTTGGACGATGAGGGGAAGATAATAGGAGTGGAAATATTAGATGCAAGCAAGATGCTTCCAAAGAATTCATTAAAGGAAGTTAGTGTGAAGAATTTTCTTACAGCGAAATAAAACTAATATAAGCCATGCTGTTGTACACCAACAATTATCTTCTATATGGTCAATAATTGTTAGCTTTTACTTGAGTTGAAGACAAAGACATATTTATAAGGAAGAACATCTTAACCACTAAACATGGCAGACAACTCATTCGTACTAATGTCCCTGAAAGAAAAAGAAACCAAGAAACTAACCCAGGTCCTAAGCAACGAAACCTGCAGGAAAATCCTGGAACACCTATCAGGAAAAGAACACGCCACAGAAAGCCAGATAGCCAAAGAACTAGGAATACCAATAAGCACCGTACACTACAACTTAAAACAATTAAAAGAAAACAAGCTCGTAACAGAAGACGAATACCACTACTCCGCGAAAGGCAAAGAAGTAATACACTACAAAATAGCCAATAAATACATAATCATCGCCCCAAAAGAAGACCCGAGCTTCATGGACAAGCTAAAAAAATTCATGCCGATCTACGCCTTGATAGCAGCAATATCAGGAGTTATATGGGCGGTAGAGCACTTCAGGCCAATACAATACCTGACGCAGGGAACAGCTGAAGTAGTGCCCATGGTAGAAGCAGACATGGCGATGAGAACAGCAGCGGAAACAGCACCCACTGCAGCAACAACCCCCACGACAGCACTGATATTCCTGATAAGCGGAGTAGCAGTCCTCACTATCGTCTTACTATGGGAGTTCGTAAAAGACAAAAAAGCCAAAACTCCTTCTGAGTAAACAACAAAGTTTAAAAACCACAGAAACAGACCCTTATTAAATGGATGACCCCCTCCTGAAAATAGAAAAGGTGAGCAAATCTTTCGGGAAAAGAATAATCCTGAAAGACATAACCATAGATGTAAGGCCAGGGGAAATACTAGGAATAATAGGATCAAGCGGAACAGGGAAAACCACGCTTCTAAATACAATGATAGGATTCCTCCGCCCAGAAGAAGGAGATGTAAAGTTCAAACGGCAAAACCTTATATCAAGCGAGAGCAACGCGATATACAAATCTGTTTACGAAGCACAAACCGCATTCAAAAACATATACGGATTCGCCGCCCAAGTCCCAAGCTTCTACGAAAAACTAACCGTAAGAGAAAACCTTGAATACTTCGGAAAACTATACAACTTAAGCAAGGAAACACTGCAAGCAAACATAAACACACTCCTCAAGCTAATGAACCTTGAAAACAGCAAGAAAATACTAGGAAAAAACTTGTCAGGAGGAATGGAAAGAAGGCTTGACATAGCATGCTCGCTGATACACAACCCACAACTACTAATTCTTGACGAGCCAACCGCAGACCTAGACCCAATACTAAGAAACAACATCTGGAAACTAATAGAAAAAATAAACAGCAAAGGAACCACGATAGTCCTGTCAAGCCACCACTTAAACGAAATAGAAACCCTTTGCAGCAGGATAATAATCTTACAAGACGGAGAAGTAAAAGCAGTAGGATCAGCCGAAGAACTCAAAGCACAATTCACAAAAGACCAAGAAATAAGAATCGAAACATACCCAGGAGACTATGAAAAGCTAGGGAAAAAGCTTTCAAAAAAATTCAAAGGAAAAATCACGAGGTACGAGGACAAAGGCAACGAACTCTTACTGCTAAGCCCGAAGCCACAACAAATACTAAACGATGTAATAAAAGAAATAGAAAACGAAAAAGAAAAAGTGATGAGCCTAAGACTTGAAAAAACAAGCCTTGACCAAATATTCATAAGCCTAAACGAAGGTAAAAAATGAAAAGCATAAGCGTAATCAAAAAAAACCTTAAACTACTACTAAGATCAAAAGGCTCCGCGCTAGTAGTACTTCTCGCACCACTGCTAATAGTAATAATCATAGGGATAGGATTCACAGACCCAACCGAAACAGTGATGAACATAGGAACATACTCACCGGAAAAAACAGAGCTAACACAAAGATTCATAGACACGCTGAACACGAGCACGAACAACATAATAGAAATGCCTGACAGGGAAAGATGTGTGCAAAGCATAAGGGAAGGCGTAGTCCTGGCATGCATAACATTCCCGGAAGACTTCGAACTAGACAGGACGAGACAGCAAGACGTAACCTTCCACGTAGATGAATCAAGGCTAAACCTAGTCCACCAACTCATAAGCGACCTGGGCAGGACAATAGACATAGAACGAACAGAGGTAAGTCAAGAACTCACAAGGGACATCCTGGGAACACTAGCAGAAACAGAGGAAGCCACAACCCAAAACATTGAAAGCGTTATAGGCATGAGAGCTATAACTACGAGCATAGAAAGCCAAGCCCAGGACTCAAGAACAGGTCTGTCAGAACTAGAAATAGGGGATACAAGCATAGACCTAAGCGACCTGGAAGACGGAATAGGAGACCTGGAAGGAGACTTCAGAGACTTACAAGACGAAGCAGAAATAGTTGTAGAAGAAGGCCTTGAATACGTGAACCAAACAGGAGGTGAAGGCGGCGACTTCCACGAAACGCTCCTAGACCTTGAAGCAACACTTGAAGACAACACAACAAGCATAGCAGACCTCTACGACGCGTTAGACGAAGTATCAAGCAGCATAAGCACGCTGAGAGCCAAACTGGAAGAAACAAGGGATGTGCAAAGCGAAACACTGGAAAACCTGGACAGCATTGCAAGCAACCTTGAAAGAATCAGCGAAGACCTGGACAGCCTAAAAACAGGCCTGGAAACAACGCAAAGAAACCTCGCGGAATACGCAGGAGTAGGAGCTGAAAGCATAGCCCAACCTATAACCACGAGCATAGAAAGCGTGACCACGGACAACCGAAAAATAACATTCTCATTCCCATACCTGTTAATGCTCGTAATACTATTCGTAGGAATCATGCTGTCAAGCACACTGGTATACATGGAAAAAGAAAGCAGGGCTTTCTTCAGGAACTTCACCACGCCATCCAAAAAACCATTCCTACTATCAATGACATACCTGACAAGCCTGCTCGTAATCGTATTCCAAACAGCCATAATACTGGTAGCAGTGTACTACGCGTTACAAGTACCTGTAACAAACAACCTTGACACAACAACAATAATCATACTACTAGGAACAACAGTGTTCATACTAATAGGAATGTTCCTAGGACACTTATTCAACACATTCGAAGCAATCACGATGAGCACAATAGCAATAGGCTCAGTATTCATATTCCTATCAAACCTAGTACTCCCACTTGAAACCCTGTCAAGAACTATACAAGACATAGCAGGATACAACCCTTACGTAATAACCTCAGAAAGCATAAGGACATCAATGATATTCGGAGCAAGCAGGGAAGCAATGCAAACAGAAGTCCTCATACTAATAGCATACATAGTAATACTAATCATAGGAATCGTGGTAATCCAACACATATCCACCACGAAGTACTTCGCAAAAATACACCACAAAAGAAACCAACAGATAATCAAAGTACCAGAAGACCACAACCTGAAAATACCAGGAAAAAACAAGGAAGTATCAAGCATACCAGAACTCCTGGAAGAAATAAAGAAAATGACAGACAAAGAATACAGCGAAATAACAAAAGAAGAAAACATATTCAGCAACTGGCTCAAACAAGAACTAAAAGCAAAAATGCTTGCCAGAAAAATAAAAAACAAGAAACGAGAAAAAACAATAAAAGCCCTGGAAAACTACGTAAAGAAAAGAACGGGCAAATAATTATTCTACTTCTTCTTCCAAGTCTTCAAGGGATAAAAGATCTTCATCAATAGGCTCATCAGAAGAACTCTCTTCCTTCTTAACAACCTCATCTTTCTTTTCAGAAGAACCTTCTTTTTCAAGCTTCTTAATCTCCTCATCAGGATTAACATCCTTAAAGACCAAGCCCGCAACGAACTCAACCCTGTCAAACATCTCATTCTTATTAACCCTGCCAACAAGCTTAACCATCAACCCCAAGAGATCCGTCTTAAAATCCTCAAAAGCATCAGGCTTATCCCTGAAAGAAAAAAGCTTATCCTCATCAACACCGAGAAGCGCGAGAACCTGGTTCTTCCAGAGCACGACTCGTACGTTATCACTACCATCATCCACGAACAAGTTCAGGACAACGCCGAAACCAGGCTTTACCTCACCGTGCGCCGGGCAAAGAAACTTATCAGAACCCTCCTCGGCCTTAACCCTCTTATTGCACTCAGGGCAAACCTCGAAGAACTTAGGATCAAAAACTTGTACGATGGTAGCAAAAACCTCGACGTCAGAATCCTTCTCTGAAAGCTCAGATATCTTCTTCCTAACCCTCTCTCCTTGCTGAGGCGCAGGCTTAGACTCTACTTCTACGCCTTCCGGGTTAACCTCTAAGCCAGCTGACTCGTTCAAATGAATCTCGGAACGCCCGTTATTATCCTTAACATAGCAATCCTTAATCCTGACAACATCGCTTTCTTTTATCTTTTCGTGAACGTCAACCTGGTCGTTCCACAAAACCACCATTACAATACCAGAATCATCACCGACAAGGAACCTTGCCAGTCTTCCAGACCTCTTCTCATTACTAAAACTCCTCGGCTCGTACTTCCTCAATACCTTGCCATTAATAGTAACGCCTTTCAATCCAGGCACCAAGTCCTTAATCTTCAATAAGCCCTTAGCTTCCAAGAGATTAACGCCTAACTCGTTCGCAACGATATGCGCAGCACCCTCCTTAGAAATCAGCCCGGAGAGCTGCTCTAACTTCTGGTTAACCTTGCTGTCCAGTTCATCCCTGGAAATCCCTGCTTCCTCAACGATTTTTGAAGCAACAACATCAAAAGGAACATTTATCATAAAAAAACCCCCTTACAAATAGTCTTCCCCGGATATTTATAAGCTTTGCTGTAAAAAACAAGTCATATTTTCAGCGAGAAACGAAAAACACCCGGGTTATCCGGCTGGGAAGCGCAGAACAAGAAATGCCTTTTCTCAGGCACGCACGCCTCTAATTCAGGCTCGACGTTGTTAAGAATTGCTATAAGGCCTTCTTCTTCGTCTTTCTTAAAGCTTAGCATTCCCTCATCGTCCACCATGTACGAGAATTCAGCAAGCGTGTCCCTAGTTATATTACCTGTATCTGAAAGATCCTGCGGGTAAACAGGAATAGACAGTTCAACGAAATCATCATCTGAAGCGCCAGGAAGCAAAACCCTGTTACTCATAAATGTTACCGCGTTATACCCTTCCGGTGCTGATACGTTGCAATAACAAGAATCCTGGGGTGACGAGGCACAATCAGCCATTGACAAGGCAAAAGACCTCAGCAGTTCTTTCTTGTAATACGTAAGCCCAAAACTAATATCTTCAACGTACAAGACTTCTAATAGCCTTGCATCTGAATCGTTCCACACGTAGCCTTCGAATTCCAGGAAAGTCCCTTCTTCAACTGAAACACCGTCTTCCATGAATTCATCATCAACAATTTGACCTGTCGCATCGTAAAGCCTTACGTACATGTTACTCTTAGTTATAACATCCCGAATCATTATATACCTTGAATTATCATCTGGCTCAATGCCAGGCGGGGCCTCGTTTTCTTCAAGGACTAATTCAAGGGCTCCTGCTAATCTCACTCTTCTCCCGTCTTCAATCCTTCCACGAGTAATATCTTCAACGGTTACCTCAGGAAACTCTTCCGGCCTGCAAGACATTTCAACTTCCAAGCCATCCTGGCCAAGGGCTTCTGAAGCGTAGTTGTTCGCACAAGTAGGCTTTGCGTTAAAATCTTCGCCTTCACACGTACCAATAACACCTTCTGCAAAGCCTTTCACTGAGTTAAAAAAATCTATGAACTCAACGGACTCGTATTCGTAGCCGTACTCAGCGGATAACCCGCCTGAAACACTTGAAACATCACCAACCCGTGCAGGGACAGGAGGCTTGGGAAGGCCTTCTTCATCCAACAAATATATTTCAGGGTACCTCGTTATGTACTGCCTTGCTTCTTCCATCGCCGCCCTTCCAACACCTGCATAAATATCTATCTTACATTCACCTGCGAAAGCACTACCAGTATCTTCAGCTATGTAAACCCCGTTCCAAGGATTGTTCTCACCGAAGTAAATATACATGTGCGTGCCGTATTCAATGTAACAGTCAGTTCCCGCTTCAGGGTTTACCGCCACAGTCCTTTTCGGCTCAGGATCTGTCTGAGTAGCAGTTATCCCTCGTTCATAGCCCTGCAAAGCCACGCTGTCCTGCGGCGTGGTCGCAATGTCCTCGAAATGGTATACTCTCCCATCGTACACCCCGCTTCCCTGACACATTATTTCCTCAAAGAAACCCCTGTGTTGTTCGGGTATGCAGCACCAACCAGCTCTTCGATCTTCAACGCAAGTCCTAACATTCCTGCTAGAGCGATACTGATCTATTATCTGGCTCGTGGTTTCAAAGCAACCAGCTTCGGATACCGGGGAGCACCAGCCTTCGAAGTCATCAGGGTACTCTGGTGTGAAATAAACAGTTGCTTCTATATTAGTAAAAGTAGGGTTTACGTCTTCTAAGTCTGAATAAGTAACCCTTCCTGTTATAGGATTGTCAGATACGAGACTGGCTGCTATCAGCAAAGCTATAGCTATAATTATCATAACAACCCATCTTATCAAAGTCCTTTTTCTTACTAGTTCTTTCATTTTAGCTTTCTAACTCTTCAAAGTATTCCATTGCAAGCGCTATAAAATCTTCTCTTCTTTCATCAAAGCCAGGCCCAGGGTCAGCCTTGTCAGCGGCGATGTCAGAGTGGCTTACTATGTTATCGTTCTCTAATTTGAACTCAGGATGCCTCTTGGCTATCTCGGCTACAAGCCTTGCTGCTGACTCAAATTGTTCTTCGGTGAAAGGATCCCAGCACTTACCATCTACGTGCTGGTCAAGGTAGCAAGCGTCTATCTTGCATTCAGGCCTGCTATAACCGCAGCCCACAAAGCTAATGCCTATAGACCTAGAATTATAACCTGGGACGCATGAAACGCATTCGTCTTCGTACGAAGACCTGCAATGTTTTACTTCGTTTCTTTCATCAAGCCTTTCCTCGCATCCTCCTGCGTGCCAAGCCGCTTTATCTTCCGGGACGAACTGGTATATCTTTCCATCCTCCCTGTCTATGAGGTAGTGGTAGCTGAACCCGTGCTGTTCGAGTGCGTTGTACGCTGCTTCAATGCTTCTTCCAGCAGTGTAATGCATAACCACGGTGTCAACACTCGCCCTTCCTCTTGAGCCATAGCTCAAGCCTCCTCTTTCCAGGTAGCCATATTCGTTTTCAACGTATTCATCAGAAGGAACAACACCTATCCAGTTATCAGCGCTCATAATTTCGTGGTAAGTTGAAGTGAAAGGGTACAACGGAAACCTAATAGGGCTTACAAAAACCACGTCAGTCCTAATCCTCCCATCTTCAAGAAGCTCTACCTCCACGTCGTAATCGTACTCCCTCAGGTTTAGCTTATCGTACTTCCTGAGCAACCTGTCAAATTCTATCCTGAACGCCCTCTTAAAAGCGTTTTCTTCGAAGACCATACAGTTTTCAACGCCTGACTCATCATTAATCAAAGGATAAACCACTTGGCCGCACCGGTACTCAGTCCGCTCAACCTCGAACTCCTCCCTTAACTGGCCTGCCTCGCTTGCAAGCCGCTCAGAAGCCCTGCTAGAAGCAATCTCCACGGACATATCGATATACGCAAAAGTATTCTCTGTGAACTCATAAGCATTAAGAACAGACAACTGGGACATGCCAACGTACTCAACAGTAGGCCTCTGGGTTGCCATCAAAAAAATTACAATACCAAAAATCACTACCATAACTATTGCTGAAAAGAAAAGTACTACAGCTCCCTTCTTATTCTTTTTTATCATTTTATCCAAACCTAGGCCTGTCTTGCAGTATCCTGTCTGCTTCAAAAGTGTGGTGTATGTCTTTCACTTCGAATATAAGCACTGGTATGTTATCCCCTTCAGGATTTGGAATTATTAAATTAGGAATTATTCTTGTTGCATCAGTAGGAGCTCTTCTTGCCTCTTTCCACCGCTCATGACGCCCAACCCTGAAAAAATATTCTGAATCACCTGAAGAAGCATGATACTCGTAGAATAAAGTCTCCATTTCAGCAAATAAGCCATCGTACTCTGTTCTATACAACGCATCTGAGTTAACAAGTTCTATTATTTCTTCGTAAAGCTTTCTTCCGGGCTCTACTTCGTGCTGGAGCATCATCCTCGTGGTTTGGCTTGCTTCTAGTATTGCGAGTTCCCTGTCGAATCCTTCTTGTTTTCTTTCTGCTTCCTGGTTTATGAAGAATACTAGTGCTACTGCTAGGATTATTATTATTGCGCTTGTTAGCAGCAGTTCTCCGAAGTCTTCTATTTGTGCTTTTCTTCCTATCATTTTATCCTCTGTATATTAAGTCCATCATGCCTTCTCCGTGGCCTTTTATTATTACAGGGTATTGTTTGACGCGGAATCCCCCTGTAACTTTTTCTTCCCAGTTCTCTGAGGAGAAGGATACTGTTTTCATATCTTCGTTTTCGTCATGGTAAGTTATTTCAACTCTTAAAGCGGGTTCCCTAGCGGTTGTGAGGGGTACGCATCCGCGGAATACTTCTTCGGTGGCTTTGTCTAGGTCTATCGTACTCGTATAAACCCTTCCGGATTCTTCGTCTTGGTATGCGAAGCAGTTAGGAGAGTAGAGAAGCCTGGTCTCATAAATTTTTTCTTCTAAGCCAGGAAATATACCGTCTGTTACGCCTACTAAGCTGTACACTATGTAGAATACGACTGCGCCTATTACTACTAGGAATGGTAGGACTATAAGCGTCCAGTATAATTGCTTGTCTGATTCTGATAATCCTTTCTTGTCCATTTTTAACTTATTGAATTGTTTATTGCTTTTATTATCCCGTCAGCATACCTTGCCAGGGTTCCTTCGGCTATGTCTTCCATGGATCCAAGCCTTAACACCAGTCTTTCATTCCACCTATCAGCTCTTTGCTCGAATTCTGCGAACAGCAAATCTTCGTCTCCGGAGAAGTAATCTATTATGTTACATGATATTTTCTGGTAGTTAGCATTCCTCGGGGATTGGTAGTAAACTGATTCTAGGAAATAGTTTTGGCTTGAAAATTCAAGTGCGACTATTATGTCTGCTGAAGCCCTTGTTTCAGTTAAGGTGAAATCGTTGTTATCCCTCGCGCTTAGAATTCCTTCGATTACTCCTATTAATTCTTCCAGTTTTTCTGCTTCCTCGGTTGACTCAACGCTTCCAGCTGAGAAAAAAACTTTTGGGTTGTCAGGGAACCTGGCGCGTATTTCTTCGCAGTCAAAAACAGCTGGTGTGTCTTCAGGTGGCTCAAAGAAAACTTTGTTATCCTCAAAAAAAATGGGCAGGGAAAGCACTCTTCCAATATCGCTTCTCACAATTTCAACGTTGTGCATTTGCTTGAAAGTATACACGCCCATCCCTGCTGGCGAGGAAACCCTTACAGCACGCTCTTCCTCGGTTAAGTCAATGTAAAGTCTTTCGTTACCTGTTGAATAAAAATAGTTCAAATCATAAGGAGAACTCGAAACAGTCATAATTGAAAGGCCGATATCCTTAGCAGCAGATTCCTCTTCTGAATCAGAGATAGCGCTAAAAATAAAATTAGTAAGAGCAAGCAAAAGCAAAGCGCCAACCAATAGCTCAGCTCCTATAAAGAAAACCATTTGTGTACTTCTCATACCACCTCTTTTAGACTTTGAAAAAAACATTTTCACTCCAACCACATTCCTTATATAGTGCCTTGCCTGGTAAACCTGTCATCCCTCAAACACGTATTAACAGGATCTTCCTTAAAACAAATACCAATAACAGGCTTGCCATCCCTAACACCTGACTTGTAAATAAAAACATCGAACCTCTGAGGCAAAACAAAGTACCCATAACCTGCTACGTTATCCCTGTGCGTTGTCCAGTCCATCCTTGAACCCGCTGTATTTCCTATATCAGGATGCCGAACAAGTATCAAGCTATTATCCCAATAAACTTCATCTTTCCTACTTAAAATTTCTTTTTCTAAACGTGCTTCTGTTTCGAAAGAATCGTAATCAAAATCAAATACATTATCCAACAAAGTTTTTTCTCTAACATAAAAACTGTCTGTGCCCCTGCAAGAAACCCTGCCACAAGATATTTTTTCTGATGACTGCTCTGTGGCTTCGCTTTCAAAGCCCAATCCTTCGCACAAGCAAACACAAGTATTTTCACCAGAACAATAAGAAGACCTGTTGAAAACAGAGCCTCTTATACTAATCATTGGAAAATATCGCGCTCTTTCAACCCTGGAAGGATCTGGATAGACAAAGCTGAAGTCACTCCCAGGATTCATCGCTATTATAGCAGTTTCCTGGGGGAGTGAAAGGAAATATGAATCACCTGCGACTTCTCCTTCCATTTCTGCTACTTCAAATAATGCTTCTGTGAATTCTTCAAATGCTTTCGTACTGTCTGGAGAGGAGGATCCTGTTATCGCGCTCCAGGCATTTCCAACTATTCTTCCCGTCGGAAATAATAGCATTAGGAATATTAGTATCCCGAATATTACTACGTAAAAGCTCATACTTGTTGCTTTTTTATTCATCTAGATACTCCTTGCATTCTTCTCTTGTGTATTCACATTGGCTTTGGCGGGAATTCCATGTGAATCCTGCTTCTTCGCACATATCCTGGCTGTAAGAGTTAACACAGATATCGTTACTTCTAAAAGGGTTTAGCACGCTGCCTTCGATGGAACCTCCGCAAGGGCAAGGATCTGTTACTCTGTCTATTGTTGATTCGCCGCTTTCGAACAAGCCTGATAAGAGGTCGAATTGCCATACTACGAATACCAGTACAAATACAGCTATTATGGCTGCTATTATCTGGCTCCATGTTAACGCGCCTTTTTTTCCAGTAACAATTTTTTTCATAAAACCACCTTTTATTATTTAATGGAATGTTACATCTGCTTCTCCTGATTGAGCTAGTCTTTCAAAGTATGCTATTCCTTCTTCTTCGTTCATTCTTGTTAGTTCATCGGCTAATTGCTTGTGTTCATCTATTGGGGTAAGCAAGCCAAAGAAATGGTCTTCGATATCTGCCACGTTGTTCCAGCCAATACGATTCCTGTACTGCCAGTAACCCCTATTTTCATTGTACCTGTAATCAAGGCTTCTACCAAAATCTACGTTGATTCTTCTTATGCTATCATCTGGCAGGCTTTGGATTTCTTCGCTTGATAAAGATACTGGTTGAAATCCTTCGCAGTATGCTTCGGGGTTGTTATGAAGGCGTACGGCTAAAGAATTTCTTTGGGTGTCGTCAAGGCAAAATGAAAGGAGTGTGTCATCCCTGTAATCAGGAGATATACAACGTCTGCTCGTTCTAAAAATTCCTCCTACTGATGTGCCTGGTATAAAGCAAGTGCTGCCGGCTTGCTTGAACAAATAATAATTTTCAGCTCTGGATCCGGGGTGTAAATCGGTTGTTTGTTTATCTGAATTTCCTCTGATAAAACTTATTTTCTCGTATTCTTCTAGTAATATCTCGTCTGCTCTATACCAATAATTGTTTTCTATTTCAAAATCTCCTATTAACACATCGTTGTAAAAGTTTATTATGTTCTGGTTTCCGTATACTACACAAGCTATGTTTACGTTGCCAGGATCTCTTAAATCTTCTTCTTGCACCAAAAATTTTTCGTTCTCTCTCATCTGGAAAAGCCGGATTATCATGCCACGCATGTCATTTTCTATTTCTATTGAATACCCGCTTCTAAAGAAACGTTCAGGTACGGGGGGGAAATGTCCAAAACAAGCTTCTTGTTCTGATTCCATTATTGTTTTAAAAGAATTTTTTATTTCTTCAAATATTTTTATGGCGTCGGATCTGTCTTCAAAGAATCCTTGGCTTCCAGGGTCTATATCTCTTTCTCTGCTTAGTGAAAAGCCGTTTTCAAAGGATATCATGTCAGGCAGTGTTCTTACAAGGTTTCGAAATGAGTCTCCTGTTAGGAATGCGATCATAACTCCTAATAATGCTATAGCTACAAGAGCTCCTATTATCTTTCCCCATGTCAGTGCGCCTTTTTTGTTGTTTATCAACATTTTTCCTAGAAGAGCCCTCCTAATATGTCTTTTATGTTTTCATGGCCTGCCACTATAAGGCTTATTAGTATTGAAAGCAGGATTAAAAGCAGGATCCATTTTATTATCTTGTTCCATGTCATGTCTGTCTGGGCTTTCTTGTTTGATACCATTTTATTCATTTATCCTGCAGTATTCTAATAACATATTTGAGGGAGCTATTACAATCCGGTTGTCTAGTTCATCCGCTCTCACTCCTCCTCTGATGACTTCTCCTATAGGAACTCTTCCTTCTGTGCGCAGTGATCTTAATACTAGAGCTGAGAAAGGATCTTCCCCACCCATAATTCTTCTCGTGGCACTTCTTTCATAGTCTGTCTTAAATGCTTCCCATATACCTCTCAGAGATGTATCTCTTTGTATAGTAGATGTGCTTAGGTATGCTACTGCGTATGTTGGTCCTGCTTCTATATCGCTTAGCATGGGGAACATTGATTCATAGTTTGATATGTACGCGTAGTAGCTGTCATGGTTTGCAAGAGTTAACTGACTGCTTTCATCCCCTATTATATTTCTCCTTATCGTTGTGATAAGCCTTTCAAGTGCGTTCATAAAGTCTTCTTCTGTCATAACAGTTTCAAATTGTTCTCTTATCATTAGTCTTATGTTGTGATCCTGGAATTCGTCTGCGTGTTCGCTTCCCATGTGAACTCTTACGATGCGGTGGTTGAAGTCAATCATTACTATTATTCCGTCTTGCTTTTCATCGCTTGAGTGAAGGTCTAAGCCATTTATTATTTGGCGTGCAGCTGTCTTGTCACGAGAGTGGAATTCGTTCGCTGCCACCACTAACAGGTTAGCTCTGTTCTCGGTTAAAAGCGTTGTTCCTTCTTCAGATATATGCTCTCTTGTGCTGGCAGGGATGTGTCCTGTGTAGTCAAGGACGAAATCTCTTAATGGTGCCGTGGTTATATCTCGTGTTCTTACAATTTGTGGAGTGTCATTGTAGAATCCGTTGTAGTTAAACTCGTAGTAGCTTCCCACGTATTGTTCTATTTGACCTCCTGCCAGTCCTGGAAGCTGGTTCCTTGCACTTGCCATGTAGTTGTAAAGCTCTTCCATGCTTACCATGTCAGGGCTTCGCTCGCTTAAAGGAGGTTCGGGGGAGACTATTTCTACTTCGGGCTCTTCTCCTTCATCCATGCCCCCGTCAATTTTGAAGTAGTAGCATACGAAGCACGTGCTTTCACCGTGGTCATCAGCGAATACATCCCTTGTTCTTCCCTGGTTGAATTGAAACCAGCATTTCGCTGCGAGTTTCGATATTTCTTCTTTTACTTCTTCCCTGTTCCCGCTTATTGTTCCTTCATTCTTAGTGGTGCATGTTACAGGCCAAGCATCTGTGAAATCCCTGGCAACTATGCTGCTCCTGCACAAGTTCATCTGCGCTATGTCAGATCCTCTGTCTGTGAAAAAATATACTATCGCAAATATTCCAATCATAGCTATTATTGCTATCACGAATACAACTATTGTTGAGTCTTCTGTTCCCTCTCCTTTCTTGTTCAGTTTAGCCAAAGTTTATCACTCTCATCACAGCGTATATGAAAAGCCCTACAAGCACTACTGTTATAATAAGGATTACAAGGCTTGTGGTAGTCATTCCTCTAACACTCATCTTCAGTATAGAATTGGCTACACCAGTATATAAAAGTTTTGGATTGTTTTTTAAGTCATTCTCTCTATACAACCCACACGCATATCCGGGCTCAACTCACAAACAAGACCGGGGCAACGCTCGTGAATATCATCGCACTGATCCCTCGGAACCTCCGAACAACTACTAGGACAATCAAAACCATCAGGATTATCTCTTGACACACAAACACTTTCTTCAGCATCCCACCTACAATCAAGATCCGGGCATTGAACCAAGGAAGGATTCAAACAATTCACCTGACTAGATATATCCTCACAAGAAGAAAACTGGCATAATTGAGTGCCTTCAGGATCCATCTCCACCCTGAAATTAATATTAGAAGACTGATTCTGCACGCCACCCCCATCAAAAAGCCTGACCTGCATCTCATACAAATCCCCAACCAACCTTCCAGTAGGTTCAAACTCCACAGCTATAACATTATCTCTGTCCTCAAGCACACCTCTCTGCAAGGAATTATCCACGCAAGGCTGCTCTGAAATAGACAAATGCATAGGGTGCGTATCAGGAAGAAGGCTTCCATCCGTACGATCAATCATTCTTATCGAACAAGCACTCATCCCCTCACCAAAGCCCCATATGTAAAACGTATAACTCCTGCCAGCACGCAACGAAACACTTTGCCCATGCCGTATAGGGTCATCCAACAACCCCATTCTTACCTCAATGGAAGGCCTGTCCAAGTCATCAACATCTGGAGGATCGACAGGATCATCAATAACAGTATCCCTTGGACCCACACAGCAAACATTACCTTCTTGGCGTTCACCACCCTTAAAACAACGATTATTATATTGCACAGGCCTATCCCCACCACAAACAGGCATACACTCCCCAGGGCAATCCTCAAAAGTATCCTGGGCAGATAAAACCCTTGTCCAAAAAACATAAACTACAATTGCTAACACAAAAAGCCCGATAACCATTAATACAACCTGATGAACTGCTACGCCGCGCTTATTCAAAGAAACCATTTTAAAAAATCCTTAGTTAACTCCTGACCGATGTAGCCCTACAACACACATCTTGACCCGGACACCGATCGCTGGGTGCAACAGTATCCCAACCAGGACAATTATCTGCTGGAACACATCTTCCGCCTGCAGCAACACACTCTGTCGCCCTGTCAAACTCACTACCCCTGTCACCGAAGACAAAGACCACGATGACAAGGACTAATATGGCTATGACTATCAATACTATCATTGTTATGCTTAACTCTGCCTTGTCATTCATTTTCTTATTCCCCTAAGGGCACACAGCAAGTAGGCATTTCTGAAGGGCAATGGGCTGTGTGATGCTCCACATAATTGCCAAACTCACCGCAACGAGCATCTGGAAATTCACAAAACCCGCCAATGCCTTCACAGCTAGTACCTGATACTATGTCGCCTCCTGCTCCGAATATCAGAACTGATATTATAACCAGTATGAGGAGAGCTATGGCGGCTATAACTATAAGATTAATGCTTAATTCTGCTTTTTTCACGTTGAAACACCTCGACTAACCAAGGAAACGGGGTTGTGAGTATATAAATTTTACTCTTTACCGGGGCTCTGTCCCGAATCATTGTTGCTGCCTTGAAACAAGCCAGGAGAGCAAGCGATTCATGCAGCTTGCTTGACGATGAACCTGCGCCAGGCAGGACGCAGTGGTGTTTTCGCAGCAATAA
>PWLK01000082.1 GCA_003560545.1 Candidatus Woesearchaeota archaeon
AAAATCAACGTTAAATGACACACAAAAATGGTTTGGAATCGATAAAATCAATGGATTGGCAATTCAGATTATTCGGTAAGCCCGAGATCTGGCATCACCAGGCTCAGCTGGATGGGTTCAACACGCAAAAAACCCAGGCGCTGATGTATTACCTGGTGGCTGAAGGCAGTAAACAAAACCGCAATGACCTGGCGCGCTTCTTCTGGGACGACTTCAACCTGATCTCTTCCCAAAACAACCTGCGCACGGCGCTCTATCATCTCAAGCAGGATTTTGAAAGCTGCCTGGAGATTGACCGCCAGGCTGTGTGCTTTCAACTACCGCCATCCGCTTATCTGGACCTGGAACTGGTCGACGCCGTCAGCCCTGAGGCAGACCAGGAAACGCTTGAAGCCGCGGTGGATGCCTACCGGGGCGAATTCTTAGAGGGTTTCACGACAAACATCCCCCAATTTGAGGCCTGGAAGGAAAGCAAACAAGCCCATTACCGTCAAACAATCATAAAATACCTGCTGCACCTGGCAGAATTGTACGAAAAAGAACGCCAACACCAGGATGCGCTGGAAACCGTCCAAAGGATCATAGCCATCGATCCAACGAACGAATCCGCTGTCTTGCTGCAAATGCGCCTGGCCGCCAGTTTAGGACAACAAGAACAAGCCATCCAGGCTTACCATAATTATCAAGAACGACTGCAGGAGTTCCCCGAGGCAACCCCCTCCGCGCTGATCACGGAATTCTACAACAACCTCAAAGTCCACATCCCCAACCAGGTATTGACTTCCTTGCCATCCAGCCAGACCCGTTTCTTTGGCAGGGAAGCTGAAACCCGCCAGCTGACTCTGTGGCTGAAGGACGCCGAATTGCGCTGGATCAATCTGGTTGGTCACAAGGGGATCGGCAAAACCCGTCTGGCCATCCACACGGCTGAAGCGATCGCCTCAGCGTTTAAAGACGGCATCCATTATTTCGATCTGCATGGGACAGATGCAGGCCAGGACGACGTGAGTATTGAAAACGTCAGCAAGCTGATCCTGTACAGCTTACGAGCCAAACTGTCCCTCGACAAGACCTATGTTTCCCAGTTGCATGATGCCCTGACCAACCGCGAGATGGTATTAATTCTTGACAATTTAGATACCCGTGAATGGCAGCTTAGTTTCACAACGGATTTACTCCTTTCAACTTCCAATATCAAGCTGCTGGTCATCTCCCGCCAACCGATAGATATCCCCGACCCGATGTTACTCGAGCTGAAGGGCCTGGCTTTCCCGACTCGTGAGGGCTCGCCCTCGGTCTACAACCCTGATTTCGTTGCCCATTACACCAGCCTGCAAATGTTTGAAGACCGGGCACAAAGGGTGCAGCCGGGATTCAGGATCAATCAGACCAACTTCCAGCAGGTCACGCACATTTGCCGGGTGGTGCAGGGTATGCCCCTGGGGATTGAGAACATCGCCTACCAGCTGGGAAACATTTCCCTGACCGAGATCATGGGTACTATCCTTGGAGACACTTCAAAAGACCCTGCCACACCCACCGCAGCAGCCCTGTCTAGAGAGATGCTGCCGGTGTTTGATTACATCTGGTCAAACCTGCCACCAAAATCACAAGAGATCGCCCTGGCTTCCGCACTGTTTAAAGGAAGCTTTACAAAGGACACCTTTAGCGGCATCACCCAGGAGCACACCGATTGGCTGATACCCCTGGTTGAATCCTCGCTGCTGCATATGAAGTTTTCCCCCCACTACCTGGCACAAGACTTTCTGAACCAGCAGCAGGAATACCTGCCGGAACGGTATGCAACCCAGTATTATGCTTTCTATCTTAATAAATTGATCGAGCTGGATCAGGAAATGGCTTTTGCTCGTTACCCGATCAACTTAATTAAAAGCGACCAGGCCAACATGATCCATGCTTGGGAGCTGGCACATCGCGGTGGCGATTTCCCCTTGCTGACCCATGCCTGCATGCCCCTGGCCAGGATGTTTGCTCAACTGGGGCTAGCGGCTGAGGGCTGCACCCTCCTGGAGAAAACCGCTGCATCGCTCGAAGAACTGCCCCGGCGCTCCGATCAAGAAACGCTGGCCCTGGGCAGCATCGCACTAGCCTATGCCCATTTGGCGGAAAAATGCGCCAACCGTGAGACCGCCCACGGGATGAGCGAAAAAGCTCACAACATCGCCCAAGAGCTGGGTCACACCGACCTGCTGGCAGGGGCATTGCAAAGTAAAGCTTCTCTCAGCTTACAGACCGGAGACACCCTCGCAGCTGTGCGTTGTGCCTACGATGGGTTAACCGAGGCTGTCAAATCAAGGGACAAAGGTCTGGTGGCAGCTGGGATCATCGCCCTGGCGTCGGCTTACTGCAACGATCATCAATACCAGAAAGCCATGACTGCCTATAAAACCGCTCTTGATGAAAAGCTGGTCAGTGAAGATTCCCGCCATATGCAAGCGCTGTTGATCGGACTGAGTGCATGTCTTTCCAATCAGGGGCATTTCAACCGATCTCTGGCGACCAACCAGAAAGCACAACATCTCAACGAAAAGTTCACAGACCCCGTGGATGCAGGCCAGCTTACCTTTGGGCAGGGGGTGATTAACAAATTCCAAGGGCAGCTGGCGCCAGCCGTGCTAGCATTTTCTGAAGCACTGCCAGTGTTTTCAAGTTACAAGCGTCCTGTTCAACAAGCCCTAGCCTTGAGCAACCTGGGCATCCTGCGCTACTGGAAGGGCGAATATGAAGGCGCTCTGCAGCACCTCTATGCCGCCGAAGACATCGCCAGGGATCATAATCTGCGCATCCTACCGGAAGTATTGGCTCTCAAAGCCCGTGTTTTGCAGGCAGTTGGTCAGCAAGAATCCGCCCGTGCCTGCTTGCAGGAAGCCTCCCGGCAATCCTCTGGAGTTAGAGATGAACAAGACCTACCCCCAACCATTTCTGCAGCTTGCATCCACCTGGCACTTTCAGAAGGGTCTTTTGATACTGCCCATAACCTGGCCCTCACACTGCTGCCATCACTGAAAGACCTCAGCTTTGACAGCCTTGATGACCCCTTCAGCGTCTATCTATCGGTTTATAACGCCCTCAAAAACAGGGCCAGACCTGCCGCCAGGGAAGTCCTGGCATACGCCCAACAGATGTTCTCACGCCTCACTGAAAACGCAACCCCCGAGGCGACACAAGAAACTTTCCTGACCATCCCCCATCGCAGAGAACTCTCCCAAATCATCCAAAACCAGACCAGACTGTGAAGCCATCTTCCTTAACACCTGATTCGATTAGTGGTTGACTGGCAGGCAGGTGCTTTAGGCCATTATTTAATGGTAATTTTCACGAATAAAACCTTTCTATGCGCCGATGGTGCTTTTTAGAGCCAGATTATTAGATATTCACGGAGCTTTAACGCAGAAAATGCCTTCACAAGCGATTAAATAGTGATATTTGACTGGCTTTAGCGTATAATTTATTGAGTTATCCGTAAGTTTATGGTTTAGCGAATATGCGATGAAAAAACCGTTTCCAGCTATCCTTCTCTTTTTCTCAATTATCCTCTTGGGGCTATTACTGACGCCGCAACCTGTTTCCGCCCAATCTGTTGACGAACCCGGGCTGATTGTCCTATCCGCCAAGGAAGATTTACACGTACTGGTCTTTGCCCACGATTTCCCACCCTTTTTAGAGATGCAGGTCAGCTTGCGTCCGTTGGCTGCAAGCGATGAAAATTCGGTCGATATCACCACGGTCAACACCAAGGAAACGGGTACCTTTTTCAAGGTCTTATACATACCCCCCGCGCTGGTCGGTGAAGGGCAAATCGAGATCAAGCTGGAAGGTATCAAAAACAACTATGCCGCTGTTGGTTCATTCAGCAATGAGACCTTTGACGACAATCTGGCCGCCGAGTCAGCCAGGGAAATCCTGCGCTTAGCCGAAGTCACAGCAGAGGAAGCACTGCCCAGTGTTGAAGAAGACGTGATTGTTGTAAAGGAAGCAGCCGTTGAAGAAACGCTTCCGCCAGCAGAAGAGGCGGTGATCAACGTAGAACCCGAACCAGTTCCTGTGCCAACGACAGAAGAAATAGCGTCCGAATGGCTTCAATCCGGGAGTGCCGATATTGAATGGGAAGACCCCGTGCCCTTTGTGTGGCCGGCAGAAAAGCGCTGGCTGAGCGGCTATAACTTTACAGCAGCCCACCCCGGCATTGACATTGCCGCCAGCGCAGACGACCTGATCTTTGCAGCTGCCAGCGGTAAGGTCATCAGGGTAAATCATTCCAATGTGTGGTACGGCAACATGGTCATGATTGAGCACTTGAACGGGTACCAGACGCTGTATGCCCATTTGAACACGATCCTGGTCGAGGTGGGCAGCTATGTATTCCAGGGGCAGCCGATCGGCCTGGCGGGCAGCACGGGGAATTCCACCGGTGTGCATCTTCATTTTGAGATTCGCTATCAAAATGAGTTCATCAACCCCTGGTTGTT
>PWLK01000063.1 GCA_003560545.1 Candidatus Woesearchaeota archaeon
TGACGAGCCCACAAAGCTGAACGATGAGCCGTACAAGGAATGGATAATAAAACTCAAAATGTCTAACCCTGAAGAAACAAAAGAACTCTTAAGCGCAGAAGAAGCAGAGAAGCAGGACTGGAGTAAACAAGGATGAATGGGGAATAAAAGGCTTAGATGAAGTCTGTTGCATCAGTTACTTCCAGGAATGTTTTTTGTTTTACCATTTTTTTGTTGGGCACAAAAAGAATTTTTCTTTTCGCACCGGTTTTTTCAAGGGTTTCTTCGGCTTTTCTGACATCATCAGCAGTTATCTTATTTTTCCATTTTATTTCTGCTGCAACTGCGGGTTTTTTAAATTTTAACAGCAATACGTCTACATCAAAATCTTTTTCAAGCATTAAGGAAGGGGTTAACCCTAGTTTTTCTGCCAGGAATTCCCTGATATTATCTTCTACTAGGAAAGGCATAAATTTTTCTATTATGCTTTCCAGCTCATTGCTTGTTACATCCATTTTTCTTTCAGAGACATTATATTTTTCGTCTGCGTAATAAAATAACGCTGCCAGGGGAGAGGCGTGCTTGTAAATATATTTGTTCTTGTCAAAAACCTTTATTCTTTTCAACACCCCGAATTTTATGAGGTTCTGCAAGTGTTGCTGGATCGTGCTAGGGTCATCTTTTTTTATAAGCCTCGCAGCATATAAATAACTGGATATTTCCCCTGTAATTCCTTTTCTGTTGGCCACAGCCCTAAGGATGCCTTCGTAAGTTGCAGATATATCCCTTTCTTCTTCTACAAATACTTCTCCAACGAGAGCAGGGATAGTATTAGACGAGGATACAAGAATTTTCCTGAAGGACTCTTTAGCGGTTTCCTTTGCACTAAATTCCTGTATGGACATGGGCTCCCTGAGAAGGATGCTTGATTCTACTAAGTGCTTTTTGTCCCCTATCTTATTCTTTAAAGAGTTTAGCACGTCTGAGAGCCTTACAAGGCTTATAGGCATTTCGGAAAAAAACCCTAGCAAAGGGGAGTTGGATGAAAAGAATTTTTTAGCTAGGTGAAGCGTGGAAGAAACAAGGATGAGCTTTCCTTTTTTTTCCAATGCTTGAAGGAAGTCAAGAAAATCTTCAGGGAGCCTGTGAAACTCGTCGACAACTATAGTATTATTTTGCTTTAAACCTCTCTCCAGTATTTCCAGGAATGTATCGTAAGCCAATAACTTGTTGTTTTTTGAAATAATAGTCCTGTCTCTCTTAACAAAAAAATATTCATTTGTTTTAATGAAGTTTTCAACCAGGAAAGTTTTGCCGGTCTTCCTCCTGCCATATACTAAAACCCATTTCTTCGTTTCTCTTAATAAGTTAGTTTCAAAAGGTCTTTGTATAATCATAATAAGTATGATGATGGTTATACTTATATATTTTTCGGTTCAATTCCCGGAGCATCTAAACAAACCGAAAAGAAAAAAACTAAAAATTCCTTTAGAACTTTTTGAACCTAGCCGCAGTATCAATGAGATCTATGTGGCCCAAGAATACGCCTCTACAACAACTTCTTTCAAGGCCCAAGGAATCCATCACTTTCTTACGATCTTCCTTGCTGTTTACCCTTTCAAGGTATTTCTCCCATAAATGACCAACTGGCTTCCCACACGAAAAACATCTGACTGGTATTATCATTTTCTTTGCTCACCTGTAAGACTTCTGCCTTTTAGCCCTTGCCTTTCCATGAGTATTAGGCTTAGCACTCTCCTTTCTTCGCACGTCTGCAACCAATAGCTGCCTGTCGTACTCAAGGAAAGCCTGTCTAAGGCTGGGCTCATGCTCTGATAATGCTTTGGCAATAGCCAGCCTCGACGCATCCGCCTGGCTTGCTATCCCCCCTCCTCTCACGTTCACACTTATATTTACCTTGGATGCAACGTCTTTTGCAAGCAGTAACGGCTCTTGTATTCTCATCTGCGCCATTCTAGGCTTGTAAACACCAAGGGTTGTATTGTTGATTGTTACGACTCCTTTGCCAGGCCGTAGAGTTGCCCTGGCTATGGCTCTTTTTCTTTTTCCACTCGTATGTATGCTTTTCTTTGTCATTTTAATTTACCCTGCCACCCAGTTCCTTGCTAATTCTAGCTATCGTGATGTACTTCGCATGTGTTTTCTCAGTACTCGCCCCTTCTACTTTTTCGAATTTTGCATCTTTGAATTCTTCCGGGACACCAGTGTAACACTTTATTCTTTTAAGAGCTTCCCTTCCCCTAGAACTCTTGTAAGGGAGCATTCCTCTTATAGCTCTCTTCACAATCATCTCAGGAGTCCTCGGAAAATAAGGCCCTCTCAAAGGAACTCCTCTTTCCCTTTCTTGCTTGTAATCTTCAAGAGTTCTCTTATTCCTTCCTGTTACTACCGCTTTTTCAGCGTTAACGATATTAACAGTTTCACCTAGAAGTGCTTTCTTAGCAGCGTAAGCCGCCATCCTTCCAAGTATAAGGTCTTCTGCGTTTATATTCATTTTTTTCATCCTATGATCTTTATGTTTTTCCCGTCAGGCTTCTGCTTCATCAATTCCTGAATTGTAAGTGCTTTTCCTTTCTCCGATATCTTCTTGTATGCTTCACCGGAGAAATTAAATGCTGCCACGCTTACCTTGCATGACAACTCCCCTGTACCAAGGACTTTACCTGGCACGATGACAGTCTCGTTGTCCTTGCAGTACTTTGAAAGCTTGTAAATATTCACAGCCCTAGAATTCCTGCTAGGCTTTTCAAGGTCTTCAGCTATCCTCTTCCATATCTTCACTTTTTTATCTATGGAAAGCCTTTTCAATTCATCTATAAGGCTTCTTAATTGCTCGTTCTTGTGAATTCCTTTTTTTGCCATTTTCCTTGTGATTGTTATATGCGGGGGACGTGATTTGAACACGCGCACCCACTAAGGGACAAGGCCCTCAACCTTGCGCATTTGACCAGGCTCTGCCACCCCCGCGTTTTGAGCGGGTTCTTACACGTCTTTTATGAGCTTTTTGAAATCATCCAATTGTGAGTTGTACTCTTCTATTCCTGCTTCCACAATTTGGTCAGGTGCTAGCTGTCCCCAGCTCTCAATCCTGAATACTAATTCGCTTGGCTCCTCGTCGTATTCTACTTTTACTATATCACTATTTACGTCTGCACATGCATCTATTAGTTCAGGAGAGCTTAGTATTTTATCCTTGTCTATGCTATCTTTCTTCCTTACCTGTGGAGGGTAATAATCTATGTAGTCTTTCAGATTTGCTGACTTATTGTTAACCGTGATTTTTGGCTTGAAATAATAATGTACTAAGCCCGCGTTCCACTTTGCGTGGTCCTTACCATAACCCAGATGAGCTGTTGCAACAAGCTCTATTTCCTGGCCTTCTAACAGCTTTACTATAGGCGTATCAGGATGAACTGGTGATACTTTCGAATCCTTGGATTTCAGGTCTGACGCGTAAACGGTTTTCGGCCCGCTTGCTTTCAGCGTCATCTTCAAGTGCGTTGCAGCTGATTCCTCATCTCCTTTCTTTGGAACGTTGTACGATTTTAAGTCGGTTTTAATTGCAAGCATCCCCATCCTGTGCGCTATGACTTCATCGTATAACGCTGATGTGTTCTGCTTGAATTCAACTTTTGATATTGCCATGACCGGGACTTCGTGAGTGAATATCCTTCTGAGAGTGTTGATGTATCCTACGTTGGGTACTTTGCTTATTTCAAACGCAACCCTGTCTTTTTTCTTGTCTAAGGATTTTAGTTTCATACTCTCCTGCCCCTCCTTCCGCCTTTCTTCCTGCACCCACCATGAGGTACCGGAGTAACATCTTCTATTAAGCCTATCCTTAGGCCTCTTCTTGAAAGCGATCTTACGGCTGCTTGCGCCCCAGGACCTGGGTTCATCGGACCGTTATGACCGCCTTTTGATCTTATCTTAACATGAATGCTGTCTATGCCTTTATCCATTGCTATCTCCGCAGCTTTCTTTGCTGCAGCCATAGCTGTGGTCGGGCTGCTTTCAAGCCTGTCGCTTTTAACGATTTGACCACCAGATGCGAGTGCGATGGTCTCGGATCCTGTGAGGTCTGTTATGTGAATTATAGTATTGTTATACGAAGCGTATATATTTGCAAGTCCCCATCTTCCTCTTCTCATTTCTTTCATTCTGCTTTTGCCTCTTCTGCTTTTCCTTCTTCTTTGGCTGGCTCTTCAGCGGGTTTCCCAGGGGCTTTCTCCGGGAGCTTCCTCTCAGGATGCATTTCATCGTTGAATTTAGAGCCAGGGTAGAACTGGACTGCACCTTCCTCTTTGACGGTTACGAGGTATCCCGGGGAGCTTACCATTTTCCCGTTGACGGTTACGTGCTTGTGCGTGATCATCTGCCTTGCCTGGCTAATGCTCCTTGCAAGGCCTTTTCTTACGAGTATTGTCTGAAGCCTTCTTTCCAGGAATTGCTCTAATCCCAAGCCTAGTATTTCATCCAAGGAGTCTGATTCTACCAAGCCATACGATTTTAGCTTTTCTGCTAATTGCTTTCTTTCAAGCTGAGCCTGGTCCCCTGTCTTAGCTACAAGGCTTTTAGCGTTGTCCTTAAAATTTTTGAGCTTAGAATTTACCTTCCAGATTTCTTTCTTATTTACCAAGCCGTACTCTTTCATTAGCTTTTTTTCAATTTCAAGCCTTTCCTTCTCCCAAGGATGCCCCGGGGTGGAATACTTGTTTCTTGTTCTTCTTGGATCTCCCATTTTTACTTCCTAATCGTGGTTTTCTTCTTGCCTACCAAGCCTTTGCCTTTATCCTTCCTGAAATTAGACTTAGTCCTCTGGCCTCTGACTGTCAATCCCCATTGGTGTCTTAAGCCTCTGTAGGATTTCATTTTCTTCATTCGTTTCAAGTCGTTTTCCTTTGTAAAATCAAGGTCTGCTCCTAAGATGTGTGTGTCTTCTCCTGTTTCATAATCTTTTCTCCTGTTAAGGAGCCATGCAGGAATATTGTGTTTCGAAGGATTGTTTATTATTTCATCTATCCTTTTAACTTCTTCTACGTCGAGTTCGCCTGCTTTCCTTGTCTTGTCCACGCCTGCGATGCTTAGCGCTGCGTTTGCAAGCATTACGTCTACGCCTTTGATTTTTTTCATGGCAAACAATATTTTCTTGTTCCCGTCAAGATCTGTGTTTGCCAGCCTTACGATGTGCCTGAATTCAGCCATTTTTTTTCACTTACCTTTTTTTGTGGAGCAAAAAACTTTTTTTAGAACGAATAAAGCAATGCGTGCTTTTGATTCGTCCTATGCGCTGCTCACTCGGACGCAATACCCTAGGAAAAAAGTTTTATTTATAAATATTGTTATTTCATATGCTCGAGGGCTTTCTGCATCAAGGGCATTATTGCTTCTGCTTCTTCCTTGGCCAGCCTGCCGAGTTTTGAAAACACCCAGTCCCCGCTCTCCATGTTCCTGTTCTCCCTTGAAAGCTGGAGTTTCGGCCTGCCATCGTTGTATGAGAAGACGCTTACCCTAATCCTTGTTGTTTCCCATTCCTTTGTTTCTCCAAACAATTCCTTGTCTAAACTCTTGTCAAATGCCATTCTTTTTTTACACCTTTGCTTTTTTTGTATTTCCCGCAAACCAAGGGCTTATTTAACAGCTTTGTTATAAACCAATATATTTATTATAAAACAACATTTCAATCGTTAAAAATAAAAAGGAGTACTCCCAGAAAGCATTTATGACAAGAAACCTGAAGTACTTACTCATAGCAATAATCCTTCTCATAACAGGGTGTAATAACGGGCCAACAACCATTGATGGCGGAGAAGAAAATATTTCCTTTGTGGAACAGCCAAGGGATGTGAGCATACTGGCAGGCGACGGGTCATCCCTGAGATTAACGCTTTACCCTAATAGTGATGCAAGCGAAGGAATAATACTAATATCAGGTAACGAGGAAACATGGCTTGAACAAATACCTTTCCTCCAAGAAGAATACGAAGTAGTCTTCCTTAACGAAACGCTCACCCAGTACGTGTTGGACGCGGAAAACTACTTACTCCAAAGAAGGGAACTGTCCAACGCGTTCATCGTTTCGCACAACACCGAGGTTCCTGAAAAGCACGTAAGAGTGGAAAGTATTTCCGCGGAAAGCGTGCTGGAAAAAATAAAAGGATTTATAAACAACAATTAGTTTTTTCAAATCATGAGTGAAAAGAAAAAATACAAGATTGTATACGTGAAAAATGAATGCATAGGCGCCTTTGCCTGCATAGCAGCAGAGCCCGGTACATGGAAGGAATCCGTTGAAGGCGACAAAGCAGACCTGATAGAAGGCGTGAATGAAGGCGACGAAGTATACGTTAAAGAAGTTGACGAATTAGACAACAACATGGAAGCAGCCCAGTCATGCCCTGTTAACTGCATACACATAATAGACCAGGAAACAGGTAAGAAAATAATATAAAAAAAATTTTTTCGCTTAAAAAAAAGGGGTGGAATTTTTGAAGATAGTGTTTTTTGAGACAGAGCCATGGGAAAAAAAATACTTGGGAGAACGAATAATAGGCCATGAAACCGAGTTCTACGAAGAAAGCATTAACCACGTTGAATCAAAAACAATGTATGACGCGGACATAATAGGAATATTCATATCTTCTCACGTCACAAAAGACGTTCTTGACAAATTCCCAAACTTAAAGCTTGTAGCTTCGATGAGCACTGGCTACGACCATATCGACATCGAGGAATGCAATAAGAGAGGCATAGTTGTCTGTAACGTCCCGGCATACGGGGATAACACGGTGGCAGAGCACGCTTTTGGATTAATCCTAAACCTTGCAAGGAATATCCATAAAGCCTATATGCGTGCCACCCACGAAGAATTCTCATACAAAGGCCTTATGGGCATTGACTTGCAAGGAAAAACCCTTGGCGTCCTCGGCACAGGGAGGATAGGGCAGAACGTTATACGAATCGCAAAGGGCTTCGGGATGAACGTAATTGCTTTTGACGCTTACCAAAAGCAAGGCTTGGAAGAAGAGCTTGGATTCAGATACGCTTCCTTTAACGAGCTTTTAAGCTCTTCCGATATCATCTCTATACACATCCCGTTAACCAAGGACACGTTTCACATGATAGACGGGGAGGCAATAAACAAGATGAAAGACGGGGTAATCCTGATAAACACGGCGAGAGGAGCCATAATAGACACAGAAGCGCTAGTTGATGGATTAGAGAATGGAAAGATAGGAAGTGCAGGCCTCGACGTATTGGAAGGAGAACTATTGATTAAGGATGAAAGAGAACTCGTGCACGAAGTAAGCAGCCTTCCCCGCGCCCAACTAGAACTATTATTGCAGGATCACAAGCTTATGAAAATGCCTAACGTAGTCGTAACCCCTCACATAGGGTTTTACACGAAAGAAGCACTGCAGAGAATCCTCAATACAACTCTTAAAAACGTCTTCGACCTAATAGAGAAGCGTGGCTTTGAAAACAAGGTTTCCTAAAAAAAAATATTTGGCTTAAACCGGATTTCTTTCAGTTTTAGAGCCGAAGAGCTTTTTAATAAACACTTCCTCATCTTTGATTATGAAGAAACAACTTTTGCTAAGAGAACTCAGGAGTAACGCTCGCCACCCCATAACCAGTATTTCAAGAAAGGAAAAAATTCCTGTAACTACTCTTTACGCCGCCCTCAAAAACCTTGAAGGGAGCGTTATCAGGAAATACTCTTCCTTGCTCGGCCCTGCTTCAAAGCTTTCAAGAGAGCTGCTCTTGGTTGAAACCCGGAACGGCAGCCAAGAAATAAGAAATCTTCTCAGGGAAAGCCCTGCGGTCAACAACTTGTACAGGACGCAGAAAGGCTTCACAGCACAGGTTTTCACGAGGAACAGGAAAGAAAAAAAGAGGATAAAAAAATTCCTTGAAGAGCACAACGCGGTTTTCTCGTTTCACGAACTAAAAGAGCCGTTGGCAGAGGAAATCTTTGTCCCGGAATAATAAACATTTATAATAAAAGCTTTACTCCCTATTCACATGAGCTTTTTGGAAACCACAATACTTGGAAACACGCTCCTTGACTACTTGTACGCTGTAGGAATACTTGCATTAGGAATCCTCGTAGGCTGGATCATATATTTCTTGTTCAAAAAAGTATTCCTTGTATGGACTACCAAGACAAAGACGAAGATAGATCACTTAATTGTTAAATCTGTAAAGATGCCTGCAATACTCTTAGCTTTGTACATCGGTTTCAACATTGCTTACAGGTCACTCACATTCACACCAGACGTCACAGACATATTATCCCATGTTGCATTCGTATTACTCGTACTAACCATTACATGGCTTGTGCGCAACCTCATCGTTACAGTGATACAAATATTCATGGAGAAGCGTGCTAACGGGAAGACAAAGAAAAAATCTATGCTGGACCTCCACTTATTCCAGTTGATAAGGCTGGTTATTAACATATTCATATTCATTATAGCTTTCATATACATAATTGACAACCTAGGATTTGAAATTACAACCCTGGTAGCCGGACTCGGCATAGGTGGCTTAGCCCTTGCATTAGCAGCCCAGGACACGTTGAAGAACTTGTTCGGAGGCATCACGCTTTACATGGACAAACCATTCCAAATAGGTGACCGGGTAAAGCTAGACGAAGAAAGAGACGGGTTTGTAAAGGAAATCGGGCTTAGAAGCACGAAGATTGAAACTTTCGCAGGAACCCAGATAATAATACCTAACAGCAAAGTCGCGGATTCAATCCTTGAAAATGTTTCCAGGGAGAAAAGCAGGCGTATCAACATGACAATAGGCATAGAATACAATACAACGCCTGCAAAAACAAAGAAAGCCATGGAAATAATAAAACAAGTTGTGAAGGAAAACAAGGACACGGAGGACAGATCACTTGTTTCTTTCACTGAGTTCGGCGCTTCCTCTTTGAACATCCTTGTTATCTACTGGATTAAGAACAAGGATAACATCCTAGGGGCGAGGAATAGTATTAACATGGAGATAAAGAAAAGGTTTGAAAAGGCAAGCATAAGCTTTGCTTTTCCTTCAACCACTGTTTACCTTAAAAAAGGAAAGTAAAAACTTTTTTTTCTTTTCAATAAGACTTATATATCCGAAGTTACGGGTATATAATTAGTGCTTAGGGGGTGGTTTGTATGAGAGGTGAATTATACGATGTAGACGAGGTGCCGTCTATAGATTTAAAGGTCAGACACCAGGATTCTTTGACGTCATTTACGGCTAGCAAGCTTAACAACGAATTAGACTCGTTCAGGCAACGGCATGGGGAGAAGTTCAGAAATGCTTACATGGGCTTAGACTTGAAGAAGACAGGCATCAAGGTGCGAGGCGTTGAAGAGTATTCCTGCAAGATAAACATGGTTACGGATAAGGGCAACTTCCACGCAACGAGCAAAGGAATAGGAGTGATTAAGGCAGTGCACGACGCCCTTAAAGGCCTGGAAACACAGATAGAACGGAAGATAGCTAAGTTCTACGAGCGTGTTTCTGCAAGGGAAGATTATCCTCACAACATATTAGAGGAGAACTAGTTTTTTTCTATTCTTAATTTTTTCTTAATATCCTCTACGAGCCTGCCCTGGGATTCAAGGTGTTTGTTGATAAACCTGCCTGACCTTGACGCTGCTTTCTTAAAAGCCATTCGCAAGGCTCCATCAACGAAAGGCAGTTTTCTGAACCTGGTTGTAGAGAAGAAATTAATGGTTTTATCAAGCCTCTCGTTTATGCCAGTCCTGTAGTCCTTTGCAGGGTCTTTCTCAGGGTTGAAGAAATGATCTATTCTCTGCATTATTTCCCTCAGCATTAAGTTCTTATTCATATCCCTGGGGACGATGTACGATTTTCTTCTTTTTACATTGTTAAAGAACTCTTTGAAAGTATCTCCCTGGCTCAGAGTATGAGTAGTCCCCATGGAACCTATGTGAGTGTCTGTGTTAGCAATAATTCCTTTTCCTTTCTCCTTTGCAGCCCATAATACTAATTCGTTAACAGGCTTAATCATCGTCGTATTGTATTCTAGCACCGGGAATTTCTCAGCCAGTTTCAACATTTTGTGAGGGTTAAAAGATTCGTCATCTTTGAACCAGAAGGGGTGGTTATAAACGTACTGCAAATTATTCTTCTTTACCTTACCAATTATTTTATAGATGTTCTTTTCGTCCTCAGCCATAGCTTTTAGCTCTCTGAAAAGCTCTTTATCCAACCCGTAAATATTCATATGAACTGTGTGACCCACCCTTTTTTCATCCAAGACTTCAAGCTCCACGCCGCTTACCAAGCCTTTCCCATTTACCTCGTCGTAAGCATCCATGTTATCATGGTCTGTGAAAGAAACAAAGTCAAGCTTCCTCCTGGCTTTCCTCAAAAGGCTCTTAGGACTCATAGACGGGACTCTTAATACGTCATAAGAATTCCAGGTGTGGACGTGCAAGTCAGCTTTCTTCCAGCCTTCCCTGCGAAGAGTCCTTGCCTCCCTTTGTTTTAAGACGACAGAGCTTTTCATGCTTCAACAGTAGGATTCCTGTATTTAAAATATTTTGTATAACTTCAAGCTTCGTTGTTCCTCGCAAGTTTTTTAAACTCGTAAAAACATAGTGTTACCATGTTCGAATCTGAAAGGAAGCAAATGGTTGAATTCCAATTGAAGCGCAGAGGAATCTCTGATGAAAAAGTCCTGAACGCGATGTACGAAGTCCCAAGGCACGTATTCCTGCCTGAAACCACTAGAAGCATGGCTTACGGGGACTTCGCAGTGCCTATTACGAATAACCAGACTATAAGCCAGCCGTACATCGTAGCGAGAATGCTTGAACTCTTAGAGCTTGACAAATCCGATAAAGCCCTTGAAATAGGAAGTGGTTCAGGGTACGTTTTAGCATTGCTTTCAAGGCTTGCAGGGAAAGCCATTGGCATAGAAAGAATACCTGAACTCGCAGAGAAATCAAAGAAAGCGCTGAGAGAAGCAAAAGCAAGCAATGTAATCGTACTACAAGAAGATGGCTCGGAAGGAAAAATCCAGTACGCTCCTTATAGTAAGATACTTGTAAGCGCCGCCTTACCAGAAGTGCCAAAGAAATTATTGGACCAGCTCAAAACCAACGGCGTACTTGTCGCCCCGGTTGGCTCGAGGATGGAACAGAAACTCGTAAAAATAGTAAAAAACCCTTCGGGGTTCAAAGAAACTTATCATGGGGGCTGCGCGTTCGTTCCGTTAATAGGAAAAGGCGGCTTCGACTTGTAGAAACATTTAAATACTATGCTCTAAGGTCTTTAAGCATAACAATTATTGTTAACTTAAAAAAAAGAGGTGGGTGTAAATTGGATAAACAGAACGCTTTAGTATTATGGTTTGATCAGCTCGGCATTGAAGACGTGCCAATAGTAGGAGGTAAGAACGCAAGCCTCGGAGAAATGTACCGCTTACTAACCGCTAAAGGCGTTAACATACCCAACGGCTTCGCATTAACCGCGCACGCATACAGATTCTTCTTGGAGAAAGCAGGGCTTGTAGACAGGATAAGGGATACTTTGAAAGACCTTAACACTCACGACATAAAAAACCTTTACGAGAGAGGACACAAGGTCAGGGAGATGATCCGTGGAGCGGAATTCCCTCAAGAACTAAAAGACGCGATAATAGAAGGATACAAGAATCTATGCAATCAATACGGCGATGATGTTGATGTAGCCGTAAGAAGCAGCGCTACAGCGGAGGACTTGCCAGATGCCAGCTTTGCCGGCCAACAAGAAACATACCTGAACATAAAAGGAGAATCCATGCTTTTAGAAGCCTGCAAGAAATGCTTTGCATCTCTCTTTACGAACAGAGCGATTAGTTACAGGGAAGACAAAGGATTCGACCATTTCAACATAGCCTTGAGTGTCGGAGTCCAGAAAATGGTTCGCTCTGACCTGGCAAGCTCAGGGGTAATGTTCAGCATAGACACAGAAACAGGCTTTAAGGATGCTATATTCGTAACAGGCGCGTACGGCTTAGGCGAAAACGTCGTCCAAGGAGCAGTAAACCCTGACGAATATTATGTGTACAAGCAAACACTGAAACAAGGCTTTAAGCCAATCATTTACAGGAAGATAGGCTCCAAGGAAATAAAAATGATTTACGACCTGCACGGGAGCAAGCCAGTGAAAAACATTCCTGTGCCCAAGCCTGACAGGGATAAATTCTGCGTTTCAGATGAAGAAGTAATAAAACTAGCGCAGTGGGCTGCAATCATAGAAGATCATTACTCAGAGAAAGCAGGGCATTTCAAGCCCATGGACATAGAATGGGCTAAAGACGGGGAAACAGGAGAACTATTCATAGTACAGGCCCGCCCGGAAACAGTCCAGAGCGCTAAAGACATGACCAAAATCAGAAAGTATATTTTGAAAGAAAAAGGAGAAACCCTGGTAACAGGGAGAAGCGTAGGAGAGAAGATCGGCCAGGGCAAAGCCAACGTCATTAAGAGCGTGAAGGACATAGGCCAGTTCAAAAAAGGAGAAGTCCTCGTGACAGATATGACGGATCCGGATTGGGAGCCAATCATGAAAATCGCTTCTGCTATCGTTACAAACAGAGGTGGAAGGACTTGCCACGCAGCAATCATAAGCCGAGAGCTCGGAATTCCTTGCCTCGTAGGATGCGGGCATGCCACTGAAGACATAAAAAGCGGTGAAGACGTAACCGTGGACTGCTCCCAAGGGGATGACGGGTATGTTTACAAAGGACTCCTACGCTTCGACGTTGATGAGCACGACGTAGGAAACCTTGAAAGGCCTAAAGCTAAGATAATGATGAACGTAGGCAACCCGAATCAGGCGTTCGAGTTAAGCTTTACTCCTAACGACGGCGTCGGCCTTGCAAGGGAAGAGTTTATTATTAACGAAAGCATTATTGCGCACCCGTTGGCGTTGCTTAACTACGACGAACTAGAGCCTTCTGTTAAGAAAAAAATTGATGAGATCACAAAAGGCTACGAGAGCAAACCACAGTACTTCGTTGATAAGCTAGCTGAAGGAATAGGGATGATCGCCGCGGCTTTCTACCCGAAGCCTGTAATAGTAAGGCTGTCTGATTTTAAGAGTAACGAGTACGCCAACCTATTAGGAGGAGAAAAGTTTGAGCCAAAAGAAGAAAACCCTATGATTGGCTGGAGGGGTGCTTCTCGTTATTATGATCCGAAGTACAGGCCTGCGTTTGACATTGAATGCCAGGCCTTGAAGAAAGCCAGGGATGTTTTTGGCTTGAAGAACATTGAATTAATGGTTCCTATCTGCCGCACGGTTGAAGAAGGAAGGAAAGTCATAGGTGTTATGAAAGAAAACGGGTTAGTGCAAGGCCAGGACGGCTTAAAAGTTCACGCGATGTGCGAGATTCCAAGCAACGTAATACTGGCTGAGGAGTTCCTTGATGTCTTTGACGGATTCAGCATTGGGAGCAATGACTTGACTCAGATGACCCTGGGAGTGGACAGGGACTCCGAATTAGTAAGCCATGTTTATGATGAGCGCAACGAGGCTGTTAAAAAGCTTGTCCGGCAAGTCATAGAGGTTGCGAACAGGAAAGGCAAGTACATAGGTATCTGCGGGCAGGCTCCTTCGGATTACCCTGAGTTCGCTGAATTCTTAATCGAAGCAGGCATTCATAGCATGAGCCTGAACCCTGACACGGTGATTAAGACAACCATGGCTATAAAGAAAAAAGAGGACGAACTCGGAAAATAACTTTTTTTTCACAATTTTTATATATTACTTATTCCAGTTATCTTATTAATGGTTCCTGAGGGTGGCTCTAAGGCTGAGAGTTTTAGGAAGAAACTGGATTCTATGTCCAAGCAAGAGTTGAAAGAGCTCTTGTTGGTTAACACGTACAAGTTGGCTTTGGCAAGGAGCCAGGTTGAAGCCCTAACAGAGGTTTTGGTTAAGAAAAAAATTGTTTCCTACGATGAAGTATGGGATTTAACCAATAAGATTTTTAAGGATTCCCAGGTCTGAACTCAAAATATTTAAATATTAATCTATTCTATTACGTGTAAAAAGAGGTGGTTTTGTTGGTAAGGGTAGCTATAAATGGTTTTGGCCGTATCGGCCGCATGGTTTTCAGAGCGGGTCACAAGGATCCACACGTTGAATTCGTGGCTATAAACGACTTGACTGACACCAAGACCTTAGCACACTTGCTCAGGTATGATTCTGCACAAGGATTATTCGAAGGAGAAATATCTTACACTGAAGACACATTAACTGTTAACGGGAACACCGTAAAAGTTTTCTCTGAGAAAGACCCTTCCAAGCTTCCCTGGAAAGACCTCAACGTTGATGTTGTTCTTGAATGCACAGGGTTGTTCACTCATAAGGATAAGGCCGCTCTTCACATTCAGGCTGGTGCAAGGAAAGTGTTGCTTAGCGCCCCGGGAAAAGGAGGTGTTTTCACGATTGTTAAAGGCGTGAACGAGCATGAATACAAAGGGGATGAAGTTGTAAGCAATGCTTCCTGCACCACTAACTGCCTTGCACCATTGGTTAAGGTCTTAGACGATAATTTTGGTGTTGAACACGGGTTTATGACAACGATTCACGCTTACACGGCTGACCAACGATTAGTAGATGCTCCTCACAAAGACCTTCGCAGGGCGAGGAGTGCGGCTGTAAACATCGTACCTACCACTACGGGTGCTGCTAAAGCCGTGGCTGAAGTAATACCTCATTTGAAAGGAAAGCTAAACGGGCAGGCAGTCCGCGTCCCGGTTCCCACTGGTTCCTTAACAGATTTTACATGTGTAGTCAAGAAAGACGTCACTGCTGAAGAAGTTAACGAGTTGTTCAAGAACGTGGCTAAAAACGAGTTGAAAGGCGTCCTGCAATACACGGAAGACCCAGTTGTAAGTTCTGACATTATCGGTAACACGAATTCATCCATCTTTGACGCCCAGAGCACCGATGTTATTGATAAGCGCCTTGTCAAAGTAGTCTCATGGTATGACAACGAGTACGGGTACAGCTGCAGAATGGTAGACTTACTGAAACTAATCGCGAAGAAATAAAAACTTTTTTATTTGGCTTTCAGGTTCTTTATCCTGTTATGGTACTCCACGATTTTCTTGTGTAACTCCTTCTTCTCTTCAACACTAGAATACTCCTTGTCTTCAAACCGCTTCTTTATCTCATGATACGCTTCTATACTCTTCCTCAAATCCTTCCTATCCACATGACCTTTTAACTCATCAACCTTACCCCAGATGTTAACATCCTTATCCAAAACATCCAGGTTTAACTTATTCTCATCCTCCTTCTGCTTCTCCTCCTTAGGAGGAAACAATTTTTCCTTGAACTCAACAATCCTAGGAATAGTCTCCTTGTCATAAACAAGAATTCCAATTATAGCAATAACCAAGACAAGAATTACACCGAAAACCGTTGCACCCCAAGGGAACGGAGTTTTTTCTTCTACTTCTGGTTCTTCACTCACGTTTTCAACAGCTGCACCCGTAATATCAACCACATCAGGCTCATCTTCCACAACTCTTTTTCCAACCAAGAAATAGCTAAGACCAGGACTCTCCGCCTTGAAAACATAATGATCGAGCTCAATACCATCCAACTCCGTATCTAACGCAACCCACTCATCCGTGTAGCGGAACAACGCAACCTCATCAGGCTCAACACTGTTATCCACAAGCCACTCCGTGCTAACCTTGAACGTAATCGTAACATTCTCAACATCCTCATCATCAAGGTTTTGCTTGTCAATGCTGAAGATACTGTACCACACGTCATTAAAAGCACTCACACCACTAGGAATGGCATCGAGCTCAGCCACAGTAAAACCAACATTAGTATGACTCCCAATAACCCACACAACCATCTCCATAAAACTAATATCAATATTACTAGACACAGTAACCGAACCCTGAACCGAGCTAGCTGAAAAAGTAAACTCCTTCAAATCAGGAACCGTGTCATCACTAGGATCAGAAGGAGGAGGAGGCGTAGGCGTATCACCATTACCATTCCCATTACCATTATCATCATCGTCATCATCGGGCAACCTGTAATCAATTAATATAACCGTCCAATTAACATTACCTGCTAAATCCACAGCACTAATATTAATATTATTAAAATCCCCCTCGTTTAACTCACTATCATCAATAGTGCAACTCCCCTCACTACTAAGATTAAAACAAGACACAAAATCATCGTTATCAACGCTATACGAAACATTAGCAGGCTCATCCAACTCAACTTCCAACAAAATATCCTCCTCAGACCAACGAGTGTCATTCTCAGGGCTAACACTCAGAAAAACAGGAGGAATCGTATCAACAACTGTGAAAGTAATATTCTCGGTGTTGTTAAGGTTTCCAGCGGCATCAAAAACAAAGAACCTAATAGTTTTCTCAATGCTATGATTCTCCGCTCTCTCACCGAAAGATACCTCTCTGTGCGATTCATTAAAATAAGAAAGACTTACTGCAGTCTCATTAGTACCATTATAATCCATAGTAACATTATTATTATGTAAAACATCGTTAGAA
>PWLK01000049.1 GCA_003560545.1 Candidatus Woesearchaeota archaeon
AGGGGTTACTCCATGTTTCTTCTGATACGTGGAAGCTCGTGGCTTTCTTCTTTGCGAGTGCTAAGACGTCGTTTTCGTAGACTAGTGTGTCCGGTCTTTTTCCGAAGTATCCTCCTGCGTATCGAACACCTATTTCCTTGTTTTTTGCATGTTTTACGATTAGTTTCTGGATGTCCTTTCTTTTGTAGAATTTCAAGGTTTTGGAGAGGAGCATGTTATGAGTGTTTTTGCGTGGTATTTATATTTTTACAAACACAATTATTTACCATATAGAAATTTATTATATTACTACTATTTAGTGATTAATTATAGAAAAATTTATAAATATAGAAGTATGCACAAAAACATGAACAGAAAAACACTCACTCCGAAAAACCTAGAAGAAAAAATACGTGGAAAAAACAAAGACCTAGAAGAAAAAATTGAATACTACAAAAAATACATGGATCTAGTTAAGCAAATATCTCAAGGCAAATATCATTCCCTGGAGAACAAAAGAAAAACCGCCAAAAAAAAATACAACGACGGAGAAATAACCATATATGAACAAACCGAAAACGGTTGGAAAGAAATAAACACAAACAACGCCTCACTTGGAAAAATAATAGAAGATATGACTGAGAAAGAAATCACAGAATCAAAAATATATTCTAGACTGGCAGAGGAAGCACTAGCCGACAAAAACATACCTACAAATTCAAAAAACTACAAATTCAACCCATCAAACCTCGACGAATATAAAGGCCCAACATATACCTTCTACCTAGATTCTAACGCAGTAAAAGCAATGAGAAATACGCCTCCAGACAACCTGAAAGCAATGGATGAGTTAGTAGAAAAAAACGAATTATTCAAAAAAACACTAATACCAATAACAGAAAAAGAATCTGAAAAATTCGGACTAAAAGACGAAAAAATAGGAGAAGGACTGCTAAGCTTAGAAGAAAATCTAAAAAAAATAAGCGAAAATTACTCTGAAAAAACACACAGACTTGCAAAAACATTCATAGATATCGCTTCTGAATACTTCATAAGCCTCGGAAACGACATGAAAGAAGAAGTAGAAAACAAAAATGAAAAATGGGAATCTGCATTAAAAGAAAAAGGGTATAACATCTCCACGGAAAACAAAAGATTTTATGCTAAGCTACACAGCAATATTGTGAAATGGAAAGAAAAAGACGAAAGCAATAGAGGCATAATAAACATGCTTGGAGATTCCATACTTACAACTGCTACAATGATGCATAACGCCATAGATGACGAAAACTACAACATAATTGTAAGCGAAGACGCAGACCTGCCCATTATAGAAGATGTTGTGCTAGACGAAATACTGCCAAAATACTTAGCAAAAATAACTCTTGAAGAAAAAGACAGAATCATAGACCACTACAAAGGCGACAAGGAGTTAGCATTAAAATCTCTTGAAGAAACAGCAAGAGAACATATAGCATACTTCAGGAAAGAACCTATGACGGATCAAACACCCATTTTGACGCAATACAATTTCAACAAAGGCGAAATCAAAACAACTTATATCCACAAAGGTTTGACAGCCTTATTCCAAGGAGAATCCCCGAGGCCTAAAACCAATTTAATCGCGTACATGGCCAAGAATAATTTAGGCGCCGCTGAAAGCTCCAAAAAACTCTACGGAGTGTAAAACACTATTCTTTTAGCCTAGAAAAATATATTTCATTCGTTAAAGCTTTCATTTCCTCCAAGGAATCTATCTTATTGTACCATTCAAAGACTTCTTCTGCGTTGAACTCTTTGTAGTACTGCTTGTTCGGAAAAGTTATTGTCTTATACTTTGTTTCCAGCAATAAATAACTGTACGTCCTTTCAGCCCCGTCAATGTTTTCGTGGAGGTTCATGTAATGCAACGTATTCCCATCCCTGAGTTCCTTGCTAGTATTAGAATGCCCATCCATCAAAAAAAAGAAAAGAAAAGGTAATATAAATAGTTTTATGAACTTAATTCCTGTCTTTTCTTGAACTCTTTTTTTGCTTGAACGAAGAAAGAGGCTTTGAATCATCAACGGCAAAAAAATCTTCTTTTTCATCACTAGACCTTTTGTTGAAGAACAACGAGAACAGCAAGAAGAACCCTGAGATGAAGAAAAGGAGTGCAGCGAAGAAAACATAGTAGGCGTTCTGCCAGTCGGCAACTCCAACGACTCCACCTGTGATATTGCCTCCTATTAATAGTACAGCAATTCCTAGGATGAAGAAGAATCCTGATGTGATGAGCCTTTTCCACGCCATAAAGCCTGAGTAGGTGTTGAAATATATAAATATTCTTGAAGGAAAATGTTTTTTGTTCATTTTTATTCTCTGTAGTAGCAAGGGATTAAGCCACCAAAAGCGATATTCAATGCAAAGCAGTTTTTTGATATTTCTTCGTCGCTCGCAGATGTTTTTTCATATTTTTTAAGGACGTATTTTTTTATGTTTTCCACGAGGTCTTCGGAGAACATGTTGTGCAGGGAGCCTTCTGAGATCCCTGTGTTGTATTGTTCCTGGATAAAATCTTGTTTTTTTAAGGTGTAATTTTTCATGGCGTTCACGCTCTTTCAATTCTTTTGTATTTAGAAAAAATGTTTTTTATAGGGCAAAGTTTTTTTGTGTTGCTTGTGGCTTTGTCAAGTTCTTTGTAAAACTTTTTGTCTTCTTCTATGTTCAAGACTTTGTTGTAAATGGATTCGAACGAAGGGCCTTGTAATTCGTAAAACGTCGTAGTTGAAGTTCTTCCTGGCTTTGAGTTTTTTATTTGTTCTATTAATTTTAAAGATACTATATCTTTTCCGTTTCTTTCAGTTACTAGAAAGTTTTCGTTTACAAGCCATTGGTCTAACGGGTTGTATATTTCAGAGCCGTTAAATGAGATTAATGCAGGCTTTTTTTCTCCAGCCATTGGTGCTTCTAAACGTTTTACTGTGCTGGTTGTCAGAATGTTGTTCAAAGTCTTAAGTGTTGCGTCCAGCCAAGGCGTTTTTACAAGGTATTCTCCTTCAGGGATTCCGTCCCGTGGAACTTTTAGTATTTGTGCCATCCTGCTGTTATCCGTGGAAAGCATTATTTCTAGGCGTGCTTGTTCGTAGAGCTTTTTGTCTATATTTCCGAATTGCCTTTCTTCTATTTGTGGCTGATTTGTCAAATACATTATTCATCGCCTTTTGAGAAATATTCAAGAATTGTTTTATGTCTTTTAGGTAAGCTTCTTAAGTCTCTCGCTTTTTTTTCCAGGGGATCCAGGCTGGCAATAATATTATCATAACATTTTTCAGTTAGCCATTTGATTGTATGATTGGTGTCTACAACGAAAGTTTCTGAGAACGGAACGTGTATCGCACCTATATTCATAAGATTTTTTTCGTACTTATCAATTTTTGCTGCTTCATCAAGTGCATCGATTCTTTCAAACATTAAGCTTTCATAAACTTCTTCCCTTGCATTATTGCTTTGGGCGCCGTAGACATACTCTTGATCGTTAAAATATTCCATTTTGGGTTACCTCGATTTGAGTTAAGAAGGTGAGAGTTCATCACATATAAAAATCTTTTGTTTTTGTAATTACTATAAGGTGATTAATTGTTTGTTGGGTTGGTATAATCTTCCGAAACAACCATTTCCAATGCACTCCTGTCAATAGTCTTAATATTTATACTAGAAAAACCTGGCCGAGGAACATATTTAACATCGCAAACAATACTCTCAATAACTGCACTCGTGTCATTCCTAAACCTCTCCAAGTCCCCCTCGCTAGGCCCACAACCCTCTCCTGCAGTCATAACATGATTATGTATAAGACCGAGGTAGTCTTCTCTCTCCCTGCAAGTGTCCGCATCGAAATTAGTCATTATTTGATTCGCAAAACCAATATTTGGAAATCCCAAATCCTCAACATAATAATTTCCGTCTTTCTCCTTCCCGAACAGGCACAAAGGATACTCTATGAACTTGCCAACATAAAAGTATTTTAGGTTTTTCAAGACATTCTCGCTGAAGACGGTTTTCGCAGAGTCAAAGCCATCAAGTGGGATGCTTGTCTTCAATTGAAGAGGTGAAGAACAATTATACGGGGCGAGGGAACCAAGAAGTATAAATGCAGAGAGAACGCCTTTTCTGACAAAACCACCCATCAAGCACCATCCAATGAAAAACAAGAAATTCTTTTCTCCTGCAAATATAAAAACATTTCGATTTAAAGGCACTCCAAGGTATGCAGAACAGAGTTTTTCCGATAACTTTATTAATAATACTCGAGAAATACTATTCATGGATAAAAGCGTTGTAAACCCTTACGAAGTCGAAGGAGACATAGACTACAAGAAACTCATAAAAGAATTCGGCTTAGAAGAAATAAGCCCTGAAACCCTGAAAAGAATAGAAAAGCA
>PWLK01000072.1 GCA_003560545.1 Candidatus Woesearchaeota archaeon
GATGCATTCCTAGCAGATTTTGACAGGAATCCGTACTCAGGGTGATGTTTTTCTTTTACGACTTTCAAACCGGCTTTCTCCATTAATTCCTTATACGTATTTATTTGGAGTGCGCCGCCGATGCATGAAGCCCAGATGTTCGCATCACATTTTATTTTTTCTGTTAATGGCTTCTCCGTTACAATGTCAGATATTGCCATTCTTCCGCCTTTCTTGAGGACTCTGGAGATTTCTTTGAAAACCTTGTCTTTTTCGGCTGAAAGGTTTATTACACCGTTGCTTATGACAACGTCCACGGATTCATCCTCTAATGGGAGGGATTCAATGTATCCTTCTCTGAATTCGACTTGTGAAAAATCGTGTTTTTCTTTGAGCACGTTTGCTTTTCGCAATTGATCTTTGGATAAGTCAAAGCCTATGACTTTTCCGCTCTTGCCCGCTTTAATGGCTGCAATGAACGCGTCCATTCCTGAGCCGCTGCCCAAGTCCAGTATTGTTTCGCCTTCCTTGATGCCTGCAAAATCAAAGTAATGGCCTACGCCTGCAAACGATTCCACTGCTTCTTTTGGGACGTTATCCAGGTCTTCAGCGGAATAGCCTAGTTTTTCTGCTACAGGCCTTCCCATTTCGAAGTGGAACTCTCCATCTGGTTTTTCAGCGACTTCTTTGTACATCAACTTTATTTTTTCCAGTAATTCTTCTTTGTTTACAGCTTCCATTGTGCAAAGGAGGATTATGTAATCATATAAAACTTTTTTCATACAAAAAAAATTATTTAATATATGCTTTGTTTTCAGTTATATCTACCATAGTTTTTTTATTGATACAATAGCCTGCAGATTAAAGCCTATAAAGATTTTGAAGAGCATATCTCTATTTAATCTTGATTTAAAGCTGAAAAAATTATTTTTATCTTCTGATTTCATTTCTTATTTTTGTTGCCAGGGAAACATCTTTTAGCTTTGAAGGCTTGTGGATTAGTGCATTGAAGCCTTTCGTGTTGTATCTTGGTATTAGGTGCCAGTGTACGTGTCCGGCTTCATCCCTGTATAACAAGTAGACTTTTCTTGTTTTCAGGGCTTTAAGCATCGCGCTTCTTATTTCGTCTACTTCGTTCATTAGGTATTCGTAGTCTTTCCTTGAAAGCAAGTGCAAATCGGAGACTGGCTTTTTCCAGACTACTACTGTATGGCCTTTTGTTATTGGCTGGTTTGCCAGGCAAGCATATATCTTGTTGTCTTCGTGAATTATTGCTTTCTTGTTTGGCTTTGGCAATTTGTGTTTCATTTCTGTTCTGTTTTTGTTAATGGCTTTATTATTTTTAGGAGCATGAATTGAAGCGCTTTTGATGTGTAGGATGTGTCGTTGAAGCTCCCTATTATGTATGATTCTGTTTTTGGGTGGTAGAACATGTACGCGCCTGTTACGCCTACGCATCCCCAGCACGTAAGGTTTTCAGGTACTAGGAATGGTATTTTTTTGAATTTCCAGATTGAGTATCCGTAGCTCATTCCTATGTTTGGGAAGCCTCTTGGGACGTCGTCTTCTATCATTCTTTGCAGTGTTTCTTTTTTTACTAGTTTGTTGTTGGTTAGTGCTTTCATGAATAACAAGTATTCTTCTAATGGCGCTATAACGCTGCCTCCTGCGTGGTCTATTTGGTGCGCGTTTTTCATGGATAATAGGTTTTTGTTGTTTATGTATAGTTTTGCTGTTGGGTGCTCGGATTTTATTTTTGGTTTTGTGAAGCCGTTCATGTACGCGTGCTTCATCCTTAGGGGTTCGAAGATTTTTTTGTGCATGGCTTCGTAGAACGGCATTTTCAGGGTGTTTTCTATTATCATGCCGAGCAGGTAATAATTTGTGTCTGTGTAGAAGTGTTTTTTTCCTGGCTTGTTTTTTGGCTTCAGGTTTTTCTTACCCCATTGGATTGCTTCCCTCGTGGTTATTTTTGTTTCTGGGTTTTTCATCATTTCTTCGAGTAAGTAGTAGAAGACATCGTTTAATCCAGAGGTTTGTTGTAATAAGTGCTTTATTTTTATTTGGCTTGAGTAGTCTTTGCCTTTGTAGATATGCAATCCCTTCATTATCTCTTTGTCTAAGTATTTACTGATGGGGTCGTCGAAGTTTAGCTTTTTTTGGTCGTGGAGCATCCCTATCAGGGTTGCTGTGAATAGTTTACCTACGCTGGCTAAGTGGTTTGGTTGCTCAGGAGTTGCTTTTACGCTGCCTGTTTTGCCTTCAGCTATGTTAAGATGTATTTTTAGCTTGTCAGAATGCACCAATAGGTACGCGTTTCTCACGTTTGGGTCTTTTCTTGCCTGTTCCCTAAAGCTTCTATCAATCAGTTCCTTTGTTTCCTTTGGCAACACATATTTTTTATGCAGGGTTTTGTTTATAAGGGTTTTGGAATCTAGATACTGTAAACTAATTAAGAAAGCGAATGCGAAAATAACTAAACTTTTTTCCTTATTCTTATATTTCAACAAATTATTTAAAAAAAGTAGTATTCTTGCTCTGCCTGGGGGTGGGTTTCGTGAATAAACAGAAAATTGTTCCGAATTTATGGTTTGACAAAGAAGCAAAGGAAGCCGCAGAGTTTTACGTTTCTGCTTTTGGCGGTGATTCAAAGATAAAATTTATTTCAACGATTAGAGGTACACCATCAGGAGAGGTTGACAATGTGTATTTCAGGCTTCTTGGACATGATTTCCTCGCTTTCTCTGCAGGGCCTAATTTTAAGTTAAATCCTTCTGTTTCGTTCATGGTGAACTTTGACCCGTCACGTCTAGGCGATGCAAGGGAAGCACTTGACGCGTTATGGGAAAAGCTTTCTGAAGGAGGCAAAGTTCTTATGCCTCTTGACAAGTATCCTTTTAGTGAGCGTTACGGCTGGATTCAGGACAAGTACGGAGTAACATGGCAACTTATTCTTACGGATCCTGAAGGAGAGTCGAGGCCTGATATCGTTCCATCTTTGATGTTCGTCACTGAAAATGGTGATAAAGCTGAGGAAGCAACTGATTTTTATCTTTCAGTATTCAAAAATACGAAGCGAGGATTAATCGCGCGTTACCCTAAATGCATGGAGCCGAACAAGGAATGTGCTATAATGTTCACGGACTTCAAGCTCGAAGACCAATGGTTCGCAGCTATTGATGCGAATGCGAGCCAGCACAAATTTGCTTTCAACGAAGCGATTTCGTTAATGGTTTCTTGTGATTCTCAGGAAGAAATTGATTATTACTCGGGGAAGCTTTCAGCTGTACCCGAAGCTGAGCAATGCGGGTGGCTCAAAGATAAGTACGGGGTTTCATGGCAAATAACTCCTCGAAGAATGGATGAGATGTTAGCAGAAGGGACTCGTGAACAGTTAGACAGGGTCACACAAGCATTCCTTGAAATGAAGAAGTTCAACATAAAAGCATTAGAAGAAGCGTATAAAGGCTAATGAAGAATATTTGCTTTAATTTCTTATTAAATTTATTATCACGAGCAATAATCCTATAATGAAAAGCGACGTGAAAATCGTTTTATTGTGCTTCGCAAGCCATTTCGGGAGGTAAATATCGAAGTTCGGCTCCCTGTTCGAAGTATATTTTTCTGCTAACGGTGTTAAGGGACAAGTCCACTTATTTATCAACAAAACTACGCCTTCAAGTAGTATGAGCCCTATAGCTATCCATAATATCGTGTTGAAAGTATTGGTGATTCCTGCGTATAAAATATAAATTACTGCGGATGCCATCACTATCCAGATAGTTGTATGGATTATTTTTATTGTAGTTATCAATAGAATAGGCAGGTATAATAATTGAATTTATAAATCAGATGTTCAACAATCCGAAACAATTATCTTCTATATTGAAGTTATTTGTTCGTAAGCTTTTTTAAGCGAGGGGTAATTCTGAGAGGTATGGCGTTGTATTTTATTGGTTTAGGATTAGGAAATGAAAAGAGTGTGAGCGTGGAAGGCTTGGAAGCGATAAGGAAAGCGGAAAAGGTGTTCCTGGAGACTTACACTAGCATCCCGCCAGCTAGCATCAAAGAATTAGAGGAATTTTACGGTAAGGAGATTATCGCTGCGGACAGGAATTTAGTGGAAAGAGAAGCTGAAAAAATAATCGAAGCAGGAAAAACAGGAAACGCTTGCTTCTTGGTTTCAGGAGATGTTTTCAGCGCGACAACCCACACAGACCTGTATTTGAGGGCTAAGAAAGAAGGCGTAGAAGTAAGGGTTTTGAATAATGCTTCTATTATGAATGCTGTGAGCATAACAGGACTGCAGTTGTACAACTTTGGGAAAACCACGAGCATAGTCTTCGA
>PWLK01000068.1 GCA_003560545.1 Candidatus Woesearchaeota archaeon
AACGCCGAGGAAAGAAACAGGGTACACTTCAAGACAACTGGCAATCATAGGAGTGGGAGTTCTGGCAGTTATAGGAATTGCCTTAGTAATAATTCTCACAAGCAGCAGGACACCAACAGAAGTTCCTGATATTACAGGAACTGTTGAAGGCGAAAGAGTTTTGCTTGCAACCGCTAACGGAATAGAAGTATACAGGGAAGACGTTCAGGAAGTACAGCAACAACTACAAATGCAAACAGGACAACAAGTAACAGAGGAACAAGCATTGGAACAAGCAATAACAATGAGGCTCTTAGTGGAAGAAGCAAGGAACAGAGGACACACAGCAACCACTGAAGACGTCGAGGAAAGACTGGAATCACAAGGAATGACAATTGAAGAAATAAGACAACTAGTGGAAATGCAAGGCATGGACTACGACGAATTCCTGGAAGAACAAAAAGAACAAGTAATCCTTCAAGGCCTGATAGAAGAATTAAGCGAAGGAGTAGAAGCAAGTGACGAGCAAGCAAGGCAAGTCTACGAAGAACAAGTTGCACCAACACAAAACGTGACATACGAAGAAGTCGAAGACGACATCAAGAACTTCATCAGGGAACAAGAAGCGATACAGGCAATACAACAAATAGCAACGCAACTCTACCAGAACGCGGAAATAGAATACCACAACTAAAAAAAAATTTCTTTAAATTATTTTTTTTATTTGTAATCAAATGGTATTAACAAAAAGGTTTTTTAAGAGTTACGGAGAAGACTTAAATAATACCTCTTTTTAACGACGAACACACGGAGGGTGATGTTCAATGAAAAAAACAACTCTACTAATAATCGGAGCGATAGCAATGCTAGCGATAGCAGCATGCACGCCGGCAGAGCCAGAACCAACAGACCCAGGATTCCCAGATGATCCTGCACCACCAGCAGACGACCCAGGGGCACCAATAGATGACCCTTTTGAGCAAGTACAAGAACCTGACCTGCCAGACGTCGTAGCAACGATTAACGGCGAAGAAATCACGGACAGCGAAGTCCTGAACTTCCAAAGCCAAATGGAAATGCAAGGCATGCCAATGGACGTGGAAACAGCTGTAAACCAAATGATAACCAGGAAACTCTTAATCGAAGAAGCAGTTGACAGAGGGTACGAAGCAACACATGAAGACGTCGAGGAAAGACTGGAACAACAAGGCCTTCCACCTGAAGAAGCAAGGGAAATGGTGGAAATGCAAGGCATGGACTACGACGAATTCCTGGATGAACAAGTTGCTGAAACCAAGCTGTTCATGTTAATAGAAGAATTCACAGAAGAAGTTGAGATAAGCGAAGAGCAAGCAAGGCAGTTCTACGACGAACAAAGCGCTATGATGGGAGATGACACGCCGTACGAAGAAGTAGAAGAAGAAATCAAGCAAGTGCTAGCTGAACAAGAAGCAAACAACCAGTTGACAATGCTTGCAGAAGAACTGCTTCAAGAAGCAGACGTACAGCTAAACATCTAAAAAACGAAACACTTTTTATTATTCTTTTAATTTCTTCTTTCTTAAACCATGAAAAAAATACGAAGCCTGTACGAAGAACTGCTTGAAAAGCACGGCTTACAAGGATGGTGGCCTGTAAACAACTCTTACAAACCAGGAGACTACTCCACTCCTAGGAATGAAAAAGAAAGATATGAAGTGATACTGGGAACGATTTTAACGCAGAACACATCCTGGGAGAACGCAGGGAAAGCACTGAACACGCTAAGAAAAGAAAAACTTATAGACCCCGAAAAAATAATGCGAACCGAAGAAAAAAAACTAGCGGGAACCATTAAGAGCGCGGGGTACTACAACCAAAAAGCAAGGTACGTGAAAAACATTACAGAGTTTTATGATTCACTCAAAGGAAGAACGCCTGGCAGGGAAGAATTGTTGGGGGTTAAAGGCGTGGGTAAGGAAACCGCTGACTCTATTTTGTTGTATGCTTACAAGGAGCCTGTTTTTGTTGTTGACAAGTACACGGAGAGGCTTCTTTTAAGGGAAGGTATTATTAGTGGAAAGGAAAATTATGATGAAATCCAAAGAATATTCACGGAAAGCCTTGAGAAGGATTACAAGCTGTTTAATGAGTTCCACGCTTTGATAGTTGCGGAGATGAAAAAATGATAGCGGATTACGTCATAGCAATATGGATTGCGAGCATGGCTGCGATAGGTGCAAGGCTTTTTTATTTACTGATAAAAACTAAGAGGAAATTCTTTGGAAAGCCGTTCTTGAACCCCTACGTTTTTTACGCGGGGAAATTAGCGTTGCTCGGGACGTGGGTTGCAGCGTTGTTTGAAATTATAGGGATTACGAATAATCCTAGTATTGGTTGGGCGGAGCCTTTGATAATCGCTCTTGTAGTGATGTCTTGGTTCCTGGTTTTCCCGGCTGAATGGGTTCTTGGGACGAGGCTGAAACCAGGGATTCCTTCTGAGGAAACCGAGCTGGAAACCAGGGGAGTGTATAGGTATACGCGGCACCCTTTGTACTTGGGAGCTTATTTTTTTGGGGCTGCGAGTGTTTTGTACGCGCCTAGCTGGTATAATGCTTTGTTCTTCGTAGTATTGGTTGTCGTGCACCAGTTGATTATCAGGGAAGAAGAGAAATATTTGGCTAAGAAGTTCAAGGACAAGTGGAGGTCTTACGCTTCTAAGGTTCCGAGGTTCTTATTCTAGGAGTTTGTCGTAAAACGTGCATTATTGCCTTTTGTCCTTAATATCTTTGAAGGCGCAGTCCCTTGAGTCATGGCAGAAATGCGAGTATGACTTGTCTACTTTGTACGCGTCCACAGGTATCTTATTTGCGTGTGCTGGCAGGTCAGTTCTGCTGCATGCTGCTTCTATGACTTTATCAAATAAATCATTCATAACCACTTATTAGTAACAATTAATATTTATTTGTTTCGTTTTCTAAGCAAGAAAAACAACAAGAACAAAATAAGAATGAACAACAAAAGAACCGCGAGCCACAACCAACTCACCAAACCACCCACGCCAACCACTGCCCCGGCAATAGGCGCAACCGGAGGAACATCCTCCAATCTTTCTTCCTCCTCTTCTACGACAATAGGCTCTTCTTCAACAACAGGACTTTCTTCTAACGAACACTCCCTGACCTCAACAGGCCTTGGCTCATCAGGCTCACAAAAACCCTCAGGGAAAGAACACTCCCTGAACTGCACGCCATCAATGCAATCACTCCACTCAGAACAACTCCACTCCGTCGCACAATACCCTGCTCCACGAGAAGAAACACTAAACGTCTGACCGCCAGCACCACCCTCATCAACGGTTTCCTCATCGAGAACGAAATACATATTAAAAGAATAACTATTAACAGTATTAGGAAGAACACTCAAAACCAAATCAAAACCACCATTACAACTACAAAGCCACTCATCACTAAACTCATCCTCAGAACCCTGATAAACACAACCCTGCAAATCATACTCCCTAACACCCTGACTTGTAAACTCAATCGGTAAAGAAGCAGAGACATTCACAAAAACATCCAAACAACTCTCTTCAAAACCATACTCATAAACCGTCCTGGACTCCCCACCAAACATCTGAACGCCACTAACCACAGGGATTACTACAAGGAACACAAAAACCACGAACAACTTATTCATCCTGCTTTCACTCCATTTTCTTCATCTTGAAATTCTTCACCGGCTTCCTCTTCAACAACATCCTCTTTTATTTCTCCATCGAGTTCTTCATCGCTAATGTTTTCTTTGAGTTCCTCTTCAACGATGTCTTCTTTTATTTCTTCAACGCTTTCGTTAACAACTTCAATTTCTTCTTCAACGATCATCGTGTTTACTTCACCACCTTGCTGGTCTGGGGCGCCTGAGAAATACGCGACGCACTGACCTTGATTATTGAAAGACGAGCCATCATCCTTTGTCAGGTTCTTCCAACCATCATCCTTGCACATATTCGTGGCTACATAACTAACACATTGTCCTTGGTTGTTGAATGCTGTGCCGTCCAACCTAGTATGATTCATCCACCCATCATCTTTACAATCATCAATGGTTTCAGGAACATTAACCTCTGGCTCCTCAGCAGGCAATATAGTAACGGTTGCTGTTACAGAGTTACTCAAGTACCCGACTAACATTGCACTCGCAAAGCTAACCACGAACAAGCTCGCAACGAGCACAACCCCAAACAACACCGCTCTTCTCATCTTTTTATCTTCTCCTCACATAAAAAAAAATAAAAAAATA
>PWLK01000004.1 GCA_003560545.1 Candidatus Woesearchaeota archaeon
ACACATTTATGAAACTTGGTCTCAGGCTCATCACCAGCCCTTGTCTGCACCATCCAATAATACGCCTCTTTATGACCGCACTTAGGGCACTCCGCCTGCGTAACAGGGTGATGGGATTCATCATCACTTGCAACATCAGAGTAAGACTCCTTCTGTTTAACCTCTTCCTTCAACTCCACGCCACCAGACTTCTTATCCTCGTAGCCACACTTACATGCAAAGAAAGACTTTCCTTTCTCCGTCCTCGGAAGCATAATACTCCCGCACTTAGGGCAGAACCTCATAGGAAACAAGAAAAACAAGGATTGGTTTAAATAAGTTATGCTTCTGCCAGCGAAGAAGAAATGCACTTCTGCTTTACATAATCAGATTTCAGAAGACTCCTCAGCAAAGAAGCAGGGGAAGAATACTTTCGCTTCCTCTCCGCGTACAACTTCCCTTTTTTTTCAAAGACAATCCTGTGCTTCTTCCGGAAACTCTTCACATGAAACTCCATATCAATGGGAGGCCCAGGTATTACCTGTTTTTCAGGTAATTCTTTGTCATCCACGGACAAGATTATCGCCGCACCCCTTGGTTCAAAAGACCAAACCGAGCCCAGGAGGACGAATTCGTTCTCTGAAAGCTTCCTTTCAAGGAACTCCTTGATTTTCAGTGCTTTCGCGCCGGCAACGTCATCCTTGGAATCCAAAGGAGTTATGCTGACAACAAAATGCCTTGCACCCCTGTTCTTCTGCTTTGCCAAAGCCAATAACTCATCAAAGGTTTTCTGCCTGAAAAACTCGTCCGAAGGATTTTTCAGGAAATCCCTCGCAAGGCTTTTAAAAGCGTTAAACGATTCAAGGGAGAGGGCTGCGGCGGCATTCCGGTTTTTCTGAACGGGATCTACAACGATTAAAGGCCCGCTGATCTTGGACTCGTTGAGAAACATAAGGGCTTCCTGCCTGGAATACTGGCGCTCTATGTCTATAACGGTTTTTTCCTCCCAATACCTTGCTTTTTTCAATAACCCAAGGAATGAACCGTAATACAAGATTAAAAGGTCTACAACGTGGCCTGAGAAGCCCTTAATATGGCTTTCGGCGCCGTACAAATTGTTTGCCCTAAGAAAAGCCTTGAGGACTCGTACGTCGTCCCTAATGGATTGTGTGGCTTTAGAATTAAAATAGGAGACGTGCAAAGGAGATACATCTGCTATATTAAGCGCCTCGGAAGAATCCGATATTTTCAGTACGGGAACAACTTCGTATAACACGTTGTTTTCAACCCGGAAGTAATCCCTGGAGCCATGAAGGACTTCGTATCCTATTGTGAGCTCATCAAGCGCATTTCTCAACTCCGAGGACAAGTCCTTATCCCTGTATTCTTCTGGGAACCTGGCAAAGATATCAGCGTCATAAGTGCCTGGAAGATAGGTTCCTTTGGCTACGCTGCCGCCAAGCATGACATCCACGCCTTTTTTTACGAGGGCGCCGCTCAGCTTTTCAAGGAAACGCCTGACTTCGCCTCTTACGTCATCTTTAGGGCGGAACCTCTCCCGGAGGAGGATTATTTCTTTTTCAGCTTTCATAAAAACACAAATTCACCGCGGCGTTATATATTTTTTGGAACAAGAAAAGGTTTAAAAAGCGATAGATTTAAATTGGATTGGCATAGTAAAAATAGTTGAGGTGAGGAACAAAATGCTTCTGGGAATAGAGGAAATAGAGAGAAGGCTCCAGGAAATGCAGGGCTGGGATTACGAGGAAAACTCTCTTATAAAGGAATTTGAAGCGGAAGACTTCAAGGGAGCTCTTGAAATCCTGAACAAAATAGGAGGAATCGCAGAGGAAACAGGCCACCACCCGGATTTGCTAGTGCACTCGTACAACAAGTTACGCGTAACCATAAGCACGCACAGCGAAGGCGGGGTAACAATGAAAGACTTCGAACTTGCCTTAAAGATTGACAAGGAAGGGATTTGATTGGCTGAAGCACTAAGCGTACTCACAGGCCTTGTATTCATAATAATAGTAGGAATACTTGTAAGCCTTTTCGCAAAGAAAATACATATTTCAAACGTCTTGCTTTTATTAATAGCAGGCCTTGTAATAGGGAATATCTCGCACGCTTATGGCTTCATAGAAATATCAGGGATTGCTATTGTAACCATTGCCATAATAGCCCTTGTAATAATTGTTTTTGACGGCGCGTCAAGATTCGAATTAAAATCACTGGACCATTTCAGCGTTAAATCCCTGAAATTAATCGGCTTATTCCTTCTCTTCTCATTAATCACACTCCCCTTATTTGTAAACCTGTTGTTCTTTGACGGGTTTAACCTCTCCAACTTTTTTTACGCTCTGATATTCTCTGCTATAGCCATCTCCACTGACCCTGCAACAGTGTTTGTAACGCTTAAAAACAAGGCTAACAAAGTAGTGGAATTACTAAAAGTTGAAGCGTTGCTTAACACGCCTATCGTAGTGCTAATACCCTTCCTCTTGCTGGATATCATCAACCAAATAGGGGGAGACGTCATACTTGAATGGGAAGTATACCTAGCAGGCTTTATGAACCAAATCGTGATAGGAATCGGGAGTGGCATCCTCGTAGGAATAATATTTTTTAAGGGAATGCGAAAGTTTTACTCAGAAGAAATATCTCCTCTGGCAATAGTAGGAGCCGCCCTCCTCGCATATGTATTGGCGGAAAACCTTGGGGGTAACGGCGTCCTCTCCGTAGCAGTACTCGGGTTTATGTTCGGGAACATGTACTTGTCCCATAAGGAGAACTTATTGGAGTTCAGCGGGATGATTTCTAATTCACTGGAAATACTTGTTTTTATGATGCTTGGATTCATCGTTATCATGGATGATATAACCGTGTTGTTCGTTGTAAAAGCAATCGCTGTTTTCATAGTCGTGCTTGTGGCGAGGTTTATAGCGGCAAGGATTACTCTTCCAAAAGACGAGTTTTCTAAGAAAAACATATGGTTTATAACTCTTAACATGCCTAAGGGAATCGCGGTTGCAGTCCTGGTATTTTCCCTTACAATACTAGGAGTTCCACAACTGGAAATCATAGGGAAAGTGCTTGTTATAATCATGATTCTTTCAATACTGCTTTCTACGATTATAAGCAAGATGTACAAGAAATTCATCGACGAGGAAGAATCCGGAGAAAAAACGCCTCCGAAAGAGCCGGCGAAGGAGCCTGTGGATTTGCGGGAAGGCGATGCAAAGCTTCCGCACGTACAACAATGACTTAAGGTTTTCCTGACAGCAAACCTATTTGTTTAATCAAGAAATCTTTTTTCTCCCGGAAAACCTTGTCATCCACATCCATGGCTTTCAGGACTTGCAAGCTCTCCCAAGGAAATTTTTTGTGCTTGTACAACGGGAAATCATCGTCTAACAAGTTATCATGTATGTCTGCCAGCTTAATAATTTTTGCTTGTGTGCTTGCACGGGCAAGCCTGGCAACATATTTTTCTGCGGCTTCTTTTTTAGGTAGGGATTTGTCCTTGGAAAGCTCGTCAACAAATAGCGCTATTTTGTCCCCGAAGGATTCTTCCACATCCTTTTTTTCAACCCAAGTGTCTTCTACGACGTCGTGAAGGATTGCTGCCACCCTCATTTCTTCAACGTCTTCCCTGTGCGAAAAGTTTTTTTGTATGAACTCTGAAACCCTGACAGGGTGTATCATGTAAGGGTGCCTTGAGTACTTCCTGAACTGCCCTGAATGGGCTTGGAACGCGAAAAGAAGCGCTTTTTCATAAGATGCCATACTTGTCGGGTTTAAGGGTTTTGTTTTATATTTTTTGCTTAACCCGAAGTGGAGAGGGCTGCAAAGAAGGAAATAACTATCAGAGCATACCCTATTAAGTACATTAACAGGATTACTGCTTTCTCCCTGGCAGAGGAACCAAGCTTTTTGAAAGCGTACCCGTAACGCCTGTACTTCTGCACCCTGACAAAGTAGAAAGCAGCGAACGCGGACAGGAAAACCCCTGTCAAAACAAGCAAAATCGTGAGGTACACTGCTGCCCGCTCATCAAAAACCGCCATTACACCTGATAAATAAGAAGGAGGACTTATAAATGTTCTTCTTAGAATGCACCTGAATTAACAAGCATGTAAATTATAAATGAGAATATTATAAGGTATAAGAATAGCACGAAAACAAACTTGAAAGTTGCATCCGCAGGGGAACCGTACTGCCTGAACGCCTTACTATAAGTCTTGTGCTTCTGCATTCTCATAAAGTAAAAAGT
>PWLK01000002.1 GCA_003560545.1 Candidatus Woesearchaeota archaeon
CTCTTCCTGCTCCAAAGCAAAGGGTTGTCATTCTCCTCGTACTCCTCCGAGGACAAGACTCCCGCGTTAACACCAGGATAATTATAGCTGCCAATAAAAACACTGGGAGCAACCCCGTAATAATCCTGCTTGCTCTTCTTATTGAACTCTTTTTGGAGCTTAAGCTTATGATACAAAGCCCTCAAGAGCTCAGCCTTGCCCTTACCGACAATACTAGAATCCTTACCTGTAAACTTCAAAGTATTCGGAAGCTTCATACAAAAAAAAGAAAGGAATCATTGTATAAAAGCTTTTTCAGGCACAGAAAATGATAACTTTTAAATATGCGAAGCAATAAAAACAAGTAATAGAGGTGAGCAATCAGTTTGAAGATGAAGAAAGGCCAGGCGGCAATAGAATTCTTAACCACGTACAGCTGGGCCATAATGGCTGTACTGCTAAGCATAGGAGTCCTATCCTACTTCGACCTGCTAAGCATAGACAGGTATGTAAGCGAATCATGTGATACAGGAAGCCAGATAATCTGCAGGGAAAGCATCCTGCAAGGAGAAGAATTAACCCTGCACCTTGTAAACACATACCCTGTAGACATAGAGATAAGCCGAATAACTTATTCATACGAAGGACAAGACTTCCCAGAACCTATAGGTGAAACTATAAACAGAGGGCAAAACAGGACAATACCCGCCACACTAGGTGGTGCTAACTTTAACCCTGGCTCCAAAGAAAGAATAGAACTCTTAATAGAATTCAGCAGAGATGTAACCGGAGCAAGAACATACAACGCAACGGGAACCACCGTGGTAACAGCAAGGTAAGGCTACCGATAAAGAATTTCTACATCATCAGTGCGCTCATACGGATCAATACCTGTGTCTTTCAACAAGCCTTTATCCCCGGCAGAATACTTAAGATACCCCGTCCAGGCAATCATCGCAGCGTTATCAACTAAGAACTGGTTCTCAGGGCAAAAAGACTTAGCATCTCGCTCCTCACACATAATCCTTGACATCTCCTGCAAGCGCTTATTGCAAGCTACTCCTCCTCCTAGGACTACTTCTTTTTTGCCGGTATGAGCAAGCGCCCTCTCCGTGACTTCTACAAGCATGGCAAAAACGTGCTCCTGAACAGAATAACAAAGATCTTCCTTGGAATACTCACCGCTTTTAATCTTTGACTTAAGATTAGTTAATAAGCCCCCAAAGGAGACATCCATGCCCTTAACCGTGTAAGGCAGGCTTATAAGGTTCTTCCCGTTGCGTGCTAACTCCTCAATCCTTGGACCGGCAGGGAATCCTAAGCCTAGAGCCCTGCCAAAACTATCCAGAAAGTTACCAATACCAATATCAAGGGTTTCACCAAAGACACGGTACTTCCCAGATTCAAAAGCGATTACCTGGGTGTTAGCCCCGGAGGCGTACAAAAGAACAGGGTCCTCCGCGTTCGTTAATAATCGCCCTATTTCTAGGTGCGCAATACAATGATTTACAGGTATAAGCGGCTTGTCCAACAACAACGCTATACTCCTAGCGAAAACAGCCCCTATCCTAAGCGAATGACCTATGCCTGGGCTGTTGGAAAAAGCTATTAAGCTAATATCCCCCACGGATACACCTGCCTTTTCAAGTGCTAACCCAAATATTTTATCGCAAGCCTCAACGTGGTGATCAGCAACCTTTGAAGGTATCATACCGCCTTCCTCAGTTGTAAAGACTTTCTTTTCATTAGACAACACTTGCCTTCCTCTTAGCACTGAAACACCGAAAGTATGAGCTGTTGTCTCAATCCCAACAACGACTAATTCTTTTTCCATAAATTCTGGGATAAACACGTTTTTTATAAGAATTGCTGTTCTGACATGTTTAAATAAAGAAAAATTTTAAAGTAACACGATTTTTCAGTTAGATATGAATGATAAAAAACAAGGTGAAGAGCAAGAGCAACATAACAAGCTGGTTGAGGAAAGACTTGAAAAACTAGAAGAATTAAGGAAAAAAAACATTAACCCTTACCCTTACAATTACAAGGTTTCCAAGAACACGGGAAAAATACGAACAGAGTACGAAAACCTGAAACCAGAAGAGCATTCTGGAAAGAAGGAAAGCGTTGCGGGAAGAATAGTTCTGAAGAGGAAGATGGGAAAGGTTTTCTTCATAACACTACAGGATGAATTCGAAAAAATCCAGGTTTACTTTAGAAAGAACGACCTCGGAGATCTCTTTGACATGCTCAAATACTTTGATCTAGGAGATTTTATTGGAGTGAAAGGAGAAATCTTTAAGACAAAAACAGGAGAGGTAACTGTTTACGCAGAGAAATTCGAGATCTTATCAAAAGCAATAAGGCCTTTGCCGGAGAAGTACCATGGCTTAAAAGATACTGAGCTTAAATACAGGAAGAGGTACCTGGATTTAATAGTGAATCCTGAATCAGCCAAGACGTTCAGGAAAAGGATAGCTTTGCTGAAAGCGGTAAGGGAATTCCTGGACAAAAAAGGATTCTTAGAAGTTGAAACACCGATACTACACCCAATCTATGGTGGTGCAGCGGCTAAGCCTTTCACAACTTTTCATAACGAACTCAAGATGAACTTGTACTTGAGGATAAGCCCTGAGCTATACCTGAAAAGGCTTATCGTCGGCGGGTTTAACAAGGTATACGATATTAACAAGAACTTCAGGAATGAAGGCATAGACACAACTCACAACCCTGAATTCACAATGCTTGAGCTTTACGAAGCTTACAAAGATTACAATGACATGATGAAACTCACCGAGGAAATGTATGAGTACGTAGCAAAAAAGGTTAACGGGACAACAAAGTCAGTGTTTAAAGGAAAGGAGATTGACTTCAAAGCACCTTGGCCAAGGGTGAAGATGCTTGACAGCATAAAAAAACACGCAGGAATAGACGCAAGTGGAATGAATGCGGAAGAGCTTAAGAAATTCGTGTTATCCAAAGGAGTAGAGTTTGACGCTGAACATTCATGGGGTAATTATGTCCAGGCAATATTCGAGCATTTCTGCGAGGACAAGTACGAGCAGCCAACATTCATAATAGACCATCCATTGGAGACAAGCCCTCTTTGCAAGGCTCACAGGGAAGACCCTAGGCTGATTGAGAGGTTTGAGCCTTTCTGCATGGGAATGGAACTCGGGAATGCTTACTCAGAGCTTAATGATCCGATAACGCAGAGAAAGCTTTTAGAGGACCAAGCAAGGCAATTAAAAGAGGGAAACGAAGAGGCAAACCCGTTGGATGAAGACTTTATAGAAGCAATAGAACAGGGAATGCCCCCAACAGGCGGTCTTGGAATAGGGATTGACAGGATGGCAATGCTGTTGCTTGGCAAGGAATCCCTCAGAGACGTGATATTCTTTCCAACGATGAAACCAGAATGAAAGAAACGAAAAATATATAACCAATAAACCACAGGGATACTACAGATGCTTTACAAGAGCGATGACTTGCAAGAAACAATAAAAAAAATTAGTTCTGAACAAGAGTACAGGCCGACAGGCGTAGCAGTGATAAAAAATTATGAAGGAAACTTATTATGTGTAAAATCAAAAAAAGGCTCGTGGCATTTACCTCAAGGAGGAATAGAGCCAGGCGAAGAAATGCTTATGTCTGCCTTCAGAGAACTAAGCGAGGAACTCAGCATAAACCCTTACCTTGAACTGAATAACCTGGAAATAAGCCCTTTATACACTTTGTCAGAGACACCAGGAAGGCTCAGAAATGGCTTTAAAAGAGGAAAGTCGTATTTCTTTATCACAGGAGATTACACGGGCTTACAAGTATTTACACCGCAGCCAGATGAACTAACAAGGATTGAATGGAGGACACCTGAACGAGTCATAAGAGATCATATGATCAGGGGTTCGCATGAAAAAGCAGGAGTTCTAGAAGAACTTGTAAACAAACCAGGACCTCTCGTGTTTCCCAACTTTAACAGAGCGAGCTATGTTCCAGAAGAAGACATACAGGAAATTATTTATTCTAAAACAAACCCTTATGGTTAAATGATTGTAATAGACGGAAGCAAGGAAGAAGGAGGGGGTGCCATGTTAAGACATTCACTTGCTCTTAGCATTATGACAGGAAAGCCCTTCAGGATTAAAAATATAAGGAAGAACAGGCCTAAACCAGGGCTAAAAGCGCAGCACTTGAAGAGCGTGGAGTTAGCCAGGGAAGTATGCAACGCAAAGGTTACAGGAGCACACTACGGATCTGAAACGC
>PWLK01000033.1 GCA_003560545.1 Candidatus Woesearchaeota archaeon
GTTTCGCTGAACAACGGGTCTTCAGGTGTCAGAGTAAAAGTATATGTTTCTCCTGGCGTGATATCCCTGACGCGTTCCCAGTAGCCAAAGCATTCCCTGGTTGTGAAGTTGTAGTCTTTGCACATGAACAAAGTGTTTCCTTGTGCTACGGATGTTACCGTGGCTTCGTCGAAGTCAGCTGTTGTTGGGTCTATCGCGTAGCTTTTAACAGAGTCCATGCCGTAGACTTGCAGAGGGGTGTCTATGTCTTCTATTCCGAGGCGGGGAGGTGTTTGATCTCTTAACCCGCGGAACCTTATGCTGTTTACGGCGTTTATCGGGTTTTTCAGTATTAGCTCGGGTCCTCTATGGCTTCTTATTAAGTCTAATTGCTGTGGTCGCTTTACGCCTTGGTAGTTTTCAAGTATTAATCCTCCTGGGTTAGCCATTCCTGGAATAGAGGTTTCGGTTTCTTGTTGAGATGTTATTTCAGGGAATTCTTGTGTTTCCGTTGGTTCTTTTGTTTCTTCTTTTACGTTTATGGTTTTCTCTGATATTACGTTGTTGGTGGCTTTGTGGATTAACTGTATTGTATATGTGCCTTCTTCGGGGAAGCTGAATTCCACGGGGAATTCAGGTATTCCTATGTAGTTAAAAGAGGTTTCAAGGGTTTTTATGGTTATGGTAAGTTTTTCTTTTACTTCATCTTCTATTTCTTCTGGTTCTATGCTTATGGATATTGTTTCTTCAGCGGAATAATTGTATTTGCCGGTTACTATTTTTAGTTCGCTGAATTCTTCTTCTGCAACTGCATGGGTTAGTATTAGGGGTATGGCTATCGCTATTAGTATTGCTGTTACTGCTAATTGTAACCACCCTCCGCGTTCCATTTTTTTATGGCCTTAGTTTTTTTGATATCTTTACGAGTTTCCTGTATCTTTTCACAAGGTATTTGTATATTTGTTTTCTTTCTTCGAATGGTATTTCCTGACTTGGCAGGTATTTGTCTTTTAGGACGTTGTAATACTTGATTGCTGTGTTCAGGTCTTCTTTTTCTATTGCTTCATCTAGTTGTTTCTCGAGTTCTTCTGTGGGGGGTTTTGATTCCAGGAATTCTTTTGCTTCTTCTGATACTGGCTCTGTCTGCTTTAACGCTGGTTGTTCTTGTGCCTGGGTTTGTTCTTGTGGTTGTTCCTCTGTTGTTTTTTCTTGTTGGGATTCTTGTTCTTCTTTCGGGGTTTCTTCTTGTTTTTCTTCTTCGGGGAGAGGTATTTCTTGTTCTTCTTTTTGTTCTGGTTGCTGAGGTGTTTCTTTTTCTTCTTCCGGGGTTTCTTCTTGTTCTTTTGGTTCTTCCTGTGCAGGGGTTTCTTCTGGTTCGGATTGTTTTTTTCCTAGTAGCTTCCAGGATTTCTTTGAGGTTTTGGCTGCTCCTGCTTTTTTGAGTGCTGAGTCTACTTTTTTCTTGGCTTCCGAGGTTAGGCGGTCTAGTTCTTTTCTGAATTCGTTTGCTGCGTCTTTGCTTCTTTCGTCCATTAGGTTTATTATTTTGGTTGTGTGTTTTTCGAATTCGTTGAATTTGCTTATTATCTTTGTTACTTCTTTTTTGTCTGCTTTGTCTTCTGCTTTTACTCTTAGCTTGTCTACGTCTCCTTGTATTTTCTGGAATGTTCTTTGGAGGTCTTTGGCTATGTCTCCGTATTTGTCGAATTGTGTGAATTTCTTTTCTACGTCTAAGAATATGCTTTCTACTTTGTTGCTGTGCCTTTCTATGTTTGATTCTATTTTTTTTATGTCTATTAGTTCTCCTTTGATTTCTTCGTTCATCTTTGCGACTTGTTCTACTCCTTTGTAGAAGTCCATTCTTTTTCTTATTCCTTTGATTTCGCTCATGAGGTCTTTCATGAGTGATTCGTTGCTTTCAAGGTTGGCTTTTAGTGATTCTATCTTGGAGTCTTGTTTTCTTACTTCTAGCATTAACTGGTCTGGTTTTACGCTTTCAACGAGGTCTATGGCTTTCGTGGCGCTTGCTTCTATATTTCCAACGGATTTGTTTGTGTCCATTACCATTCCGCGGATTTCTCCTATTTCTTCGCTTACCCTGCTGAACCTTTCGTTTACGGCTTGTCTTTGCTCGTTCAGGCCTTCGACTTGTGCTTTTAGCTTTGTTATTTCTATGCCTAGTTTTGAGTCTCCCATGTCGTCGTCTTTTTTGTTCTTGGCAGCTTCTTTTTCTTCTAGTTCGGCTTGTTGTGCTTCTATGTTTTGCTTTATTTGTTCTTCATCGCTGAGTTTCTTTTTGAATAAGCCCATTTTTTTATTCACACCTTCTTTTTTTATTCGTCTTCTGTTTTTTGTTCCATGCCTGCCCCGCGGAGTACTTCTGATTTTAGGTCGGGTTCTTTGTGTGCGAACTCTTCCTGTATTTCTTTTTCTACTTCTTCCATTAGTTTTTCGGCGGCGTGGTAGTCTGATTCGTTTCTTGATGCTTCGTAATAGGATATTTTTGGTGGTACGTTTCTTATTAGCAAGGATGGTATTAGCATGTCTTTTCCTTGTCTTCTTCCATCACTTATTTTTTCTTTTAGTACTTCGAGTTTTTCGTTAAGCAAGCTTTTTTTCTCCTGGATTTTCTCAGGGGTTCCCGCTGTTGCTTTTGCTTTCATCAGGCTTGCTCTTTCTAGTAGCCTTTCTGCTTTTTCAGAGTCAACGGGTTTTATCTCTTGTTTTTCTTCGGTGTTTGTTGAAGGAGTTTTTTCTTTTTGTTTTTGTATTGCGTTCAGGATTTTTCCGGGTGTGTCCAGGTTCCTTATTATTTGTGCAAGGCTTTTTTCGTTGAACGCGTTTTCTATCCAGTTCGCGTAGTCATTTCTTTCTTTGTTTACGTGGTGTTCGAAGTTATCCATGTGTTTTCCTTCCAGGTTGAGGGTTAGTTCTTTTTCCAGGTCTTCAATGCTTTCCAGGGTGCTCCCGTTGTGGCATTTGAAGTATTGTTCTGGTTCTAGTTTTTCTTTCATTTTATTTTCCTTGGAGTTCTTTCATCTTGTTGTAAAAGGATTTCATGTCTTCGAGCAACGCGGATTTCTCTTCAGGGGATGTGCTTGGGTTGTCTAAGTGGTTGTTTTTTAGTTCGGTGTATTTCTGGACTGCTGTCTTCAGGTCTTTTTTGTCGAGTGCAGCTTTGACTTCTGATTTTAGCTTTTCTACCGGGCTTTCATTGTTTTCTATTGGTGTAGGTTGTTCTTCTTTCGGGGTTTCTTTTTTCTCTTCAGGTTTTTCTTCTTGTTCTTTTGGTTCTTGTTTCCCTTCGGTTTTTTCTTCTTTGGATTCTTCTTTTTTCTCTTCTTCCTTCGAGGGTTCTTCTTTCTTCGGAGCAGGCTTTTTTTCTAATGGGGGAAGCTTTTCTCCTTTGCCTCTTTTATCGAGCAATTCCAATATTTTCTTCCTGTCAGATAATCCTTCTAAGTGGCCTGCGAGCTCTTCATCCCCTACTGCGTCTTTGAACCATTTTGCGAAGTCATCGTTCTTAACATGGTATTCGAAGTCTGAGTCTTTCATTGCTTCTACCTCTGAGTAAAGGCTGGTGGGGTTGACTACGAGCATGTCGTTGTGAAGCTTTAATATCTTATCCGGAGGGACGTCTTTCTTGAACTTGGCGGCGGGGTCATCTGCTTTGGTTTCTTCTTTCTTTTCCTCGGATTTGTTCTCGGACTCGAATTTCTGGCGGCCTTCCTTGGCTTTCTCCATCTCAGCCTTGAGTTCTTCTTCGGAGACCATTCTTTTTTCGAGTTTCTTAGGCGTCTTGCCAAGCTTATCCCAAAACTTCTTAATCCTCGGGGTGAGGCCTTCAATGTATATTTTTACCATGTTAAAGTTACCTGCTTTTACTTTGTCCGAAGCAAGCTTTAGTTCAAGGCGAAGGTCGAAAACATCTTGCTTTAACTCTTCTAATTGGTCTAACTCGTAGCTCAGCTGGTCTATTTGCTCGTTGTACTCGTTGTACTGGTCTATTTCTTCATCGCTCAGCCTTGCAACGGAGTGCATGATGGGACGAAAGGTTACGAAGTAAGGACGGCCACGGTTATACGCGGAGTTCTGAAGCATCCCTGTACCAATGCTTGCCTTAACCAGAGACTGAAGAACGTCAGCGCCGTACTTGGTTTTAATCCTGTCAAGATCTCCTTCATCCCTCGTTCTCATCTGGATCTCAGTGTTAATGTTAGCTTTAATCTGCCCTACGAAGTCCGCCAATACCTGGGATATCAGCATTACACCTATACCCCACTTCCTGAATTCACGGCAAGCCCTCTCGATTTGGAGGAATCCCTCACCGCTACCACCGAACTTAGGCAAAAGCCTGTGAACCTCGTCGTAAACCAAGCAAAGCCTTAATGGCTCTGACTCGTCAAAGTTCGCATGGAAAACCTCGCGGACTGTGTTAGCAACAAATATGTCTATGTCTTTAGGGTCAAGCTTGTGAACGGTGAATATTTGTATTTCCCCTGGCTTCATATACTTTCGAATATCTATTAACTCGCGGGCGTTATTAATCTGCCTTATGTTACCTGTGAACGCTTTTGCATCCCCTGGCTTCATCCCGAAACTTGAATATAATCCGAGCAAGCCTTTATTGGTAAGCTTTCTAAGCATACCCGTCCACTGAGCCGTAGGGTCAAATACGATTACAGCAACGTCTTTCAACAACATTTCTTCGATTATGACTTGAGCGGAGAAACTCTTACCGCCACCCGTGCTTCCTGCAACAATGGTATGAGTCTTAAAGTTTTCAAGGTTCAGATAAGATTTTTTCTCTGTCTCTGCGATCTTGCCAACAAAGATGCTTCTTGGGCCTGGCTTGGGTATCTCGGAGTACTCAACTTTCAAATGATATTTTTTCTTGGCTTCAATTCTTTTCTTTATCATAATACCCGCGGTGACAAGGCCTGCTATTATTATGAAAGCAAGTATCGCGTGCCACACCCTTATACCTGCAAACAATATGTATTGGTAAAACGGGAGGGTTACACGGAAAGCATGGCTGGTACTAGAAGTTAAGTCCATGTAATTAGCAGTAACCCTGATCACGTAATCACCAGGAGGTATGTCTGGTGGAAGATCAACAGTTCTTAGTATTGAAAGGCTTGTCCTTATGAAAACATTTGATGAATGAGTCCAAACAGTTTCAGTTCCCTCTATGTTCTGAATGGAGAAAAACAACTGAACTGGGTACTCCCTGTCAGAGAGAAGGTTTGTAAGGTCAGTCCTGAAAGTAAACCTTGACCCAGGGTAGATGTTCCGGTCAGGCATTGATACCCCGATGAGCAAGGCCTGAATAGGTATTCTCTCCCGGTCCAATACTTCAACTTGTACAGGGATAGTTTCTTCTATCGCGCCTGTCAGGTTAAGAGTTCCATTGTAAATACCAGGCGTCTGGTTCCCGAAGAAAGTAAGAGTAGCCCTGCCATCACCCCTTGGGCTTACCGTAATCCTATCCCTGTCCATGGAGGTAAGCAAAGTTACGTTACCAGTTAATTCGAGGTCTACGTTCATAGTGGAATCCCTAAAGCTTTGTATGAACAAGAATTCCTGTGCGAACTCGCCTTGGCGTACTCTTTGGGTGATCCTGTTAAAAGGTATCCAGTAATCCTGCCCTTCAATTTCCATGGGACGCTCAATAACAGGATCTACTTCTCCCGGGCCAACATCAGGGCCTTCGTCAGGACCGAAGTCAGGGCCAACATCATCGTGCTCTGTCGGCGGCTCGAATATTTCAAGGATTATGTTGTGCTCGGTGACGTTGTTCTCAAAGATTGTGACGTTATTAACGTATACTTCGTATCCTTCCCTTATAGCGAATATATTCCTCGTCCCGATATCCGTTGTGATAGAGTAATACCCTGTTGCGTCAGATACGTTTGAATGCCTTCCCACGGTTACAATGGTATCTTCAATAGGGTTGCCTCCTACGTCCGTAACAATACCTTCAACTATCCCGAATGTACCAGGCTCGTCTTCACCTATGGGGCATTCAACGTAAGGATCAAGGAATACGTAGTAATCAGTGGTCTGGTTGTTCGGGACGGGCAGCATCATCTGGTAGTTGTAGAAGCGGTCGTTAAAGCCTCGTACAAGTGTTTCTTCTATTACGCCGACCACAACGTAGTTGTTGTTTTCATCCTTGAGAAGACCTGCCCTGAAAGTCCCGTTAGCAGTACCATCCCCAACGTAGGTGTGGACGGTTGGAACGTTGTTCACAGCGACAGGGCCAAACTGTATGTCCATGGTTTCCTTGAAAGTGTTAAACGCGGAATCATAATGCGTGTCATCTATTCCTATGAAAGCATCTATTTCGGCGAGAGTTGCAGCTTCAAGCGTGGGTATTGCTACTTCGTGCTCTGGGACGGTGCTTGCAAATAACAGGGTTGTCGAATCACTTCTCAGGCATTCAAAGAACACGTTTGCTTCTGTCATACTGCCAGGTTCTATTTCGAATTCCCATGGCTGTGTCTGGCCTACCCCGAAAGCAGCCCCGTAGAAACCTGCCCAGTTATGCGCGGGCTTCCTGAATAATAACTCCATTTGGTATAGGAACCCTCCTCTTCCCTCGTGGTACGCGACGTACCCTGTGTATACGCCTACGGAGAGGATGCCTATGACTGCTAGTATTATTAGTATTACTTTAAGGGTGTGCCACGCTGCTTTCTTGTCCTTAACAGGCCTCCTGCTGCTTATAGCTTCCTCTATGGTTATGTCATTTCCTTTGAACAAGGATTTCAGTTTCCGCTTCTTTATTTTATCATCCATTTTTCAGTTGTGATCTTAACTGGAGCATTTGGTCCCTGAAGGATGCTTGTGCTTCCTGGCTTAGTTTCTTGTATGCTTCAAGTGATTTGTTGTAAAGCCTTACTGCTTCGCCTTTGTTGTTCTTGGCTTTCTCATGTATTTGTGTGATGAGGCCTGAAAGGTATTTTTCGTTCATCGTATCAGCTAGTGCTATTGCTTCGGGGTAAACTTTGTTTTTCAGTGTTTTAGGAAGATTTTCGTATTGTAATTTCACATCTTTGTATATGAGCGTGGCTCTTTCTATGTTTCCTGTTTCAAGGTAGTCTTTTGCGTCATTTACGAGCATAATCATTTCCTTGTACTTCTTATCAGAGAACATTGAAGAATTGAAATTCCTTGTTTTTTCAATTAAGTCAAATGCGTAGGCAATGTATGCTAGCAATAGTACTACTAGCAGTATTACAAGCCACGTCGTGGTGTCCATGTCAAGGTTTGAAAGTGTTATATTGCCGGTTATAGGGTTTGACGTTCTCGTAGACCTGTAAACTGATTCTGTTATGAGTACGGTGTATGCTTGTTTTGCTGCTTCTAAGTCTTTGTATCCTTCTGAATAATATGTTATCTCGTTTAATTTGTCCAGCCTCAGCAATTCGTTTCGCTTTATGCTTTCATGTTCTGACAGGACTTCCAGGTTTCCTGATAGTTCCCCTGGTATTTTTTCTATGAGGAACTGGTTCCTCGTTGTTTCTCCTGTGTATTCAACGAGCTTGTAAACAAGGGTTATTTCTTTTTCGTCCCCGTTGATAAAAGTTATTTTTGCTTGTGAAGCAGTGGTTCTTATCTGTATCCTTCCCTGAAGGCTTTCAAGTTCGCTCATATCGAGGTGTCCTTGGATGTTTCTTTCTTCCTGGTATGTTTCTGCAATGCTTCTGAGGCTTTCCGTGTCAGGGAAGTTTATGAATTCCTCTGAGTCTCTTACTTCTATGCTTATAGGAGTTATTTTTTCTATTTCGCGTATTTCTTCCCTGAACCTTGACAGCCTTTCCTGGCGTTGCTCTTCTGTGAGGTCTCTTCTGAATTGCATGCTGTTAATATCTCTTAGTATTCTCTCGTAGTCCCTCAGCGATCTTCTTATTGTGTCTTCTGCGCCTAATGCATCCGCGGCTTTTCTATCGTCAAGCTCTAATGAAGCTATGTTATCACTGGCATCTTCGAGTTTCTGCCTTAGGTCTCCTGCGTCTATCACGCTTTCATCAATGGTTGTGGTTGTGACTTGCGCGGTTTCTTCTCCGATCGTGAAGGTTCTCGTGCTTGATTCGTAGGATTCGCTTTCGGTTTCACATTCTATTTTCCATTGGTATGTTCCTTCATCCAGGTTCTCGGTGAAAGATATTTCTCGTTCTTCGCTTATTTGCTTTTCAGCTATTTGGGCGAACCACTGGGAGCCTTGTTCTGCTACGAATAATTTGCATGAAGCACTGTCCAGGTCTACGCTGGCTTCGAACATGGTTTCGGTTGGTGGAAGCTCTGCGTTGTTTTCAGGTGTGATAAGGCTTATCTTGTCAGAGCCTGTCGTTGTTGTGGTTGTTTCTTCTCTTTCTTCTAGTTCTATGGTTATGCTTTTGTCTTCATCCAAGTCTATGTTTTTTGTGGATGAATGGTATCCTTGCTTTGTTGCGCGCACCCTGTATTCTTCTGATGGAAGCCTGAATGATGCTCTTCCGTTGCTGGCCGTCCAGTCTTCGTCTCCTGTGTCTGTTATCAGTATTCTTGCTTCTTCGAGTGCGTTCCCATTGCTATCTGTTACTTCTACGGTTAAGTCATGGTAGTCTTCTACTAGGATTGTTATGGTTTTTTCTTTCTCGTTACCTTCCGAGTCTGTTGCTTTTACTGTGACGTCGTAGGTTCCTGGCTCGTCTATTTCTGTTTCCAGCTTGCTGTCTTTTGTTTTTGTTCCTTCAAAGTCCCATTCGTATTCGTAAGGGCTTATTCCTCCTTTTGCGGTTGCCTTAATGCTTGTTTCTTCCCCGGTTTCAAGGTCTTTTTTGCCTTTGACTTCTATTTCCATTGAGTTTGTTACGTTGTATTCCAGGGTAAGTGTTTGGTTTACGGCGTGGAGTATTGCTTCTATTATGTATTCTCCTGGCTTCTTTGTGTTCTTGTTTGTAAGGAGTGCGGGGAACGTCTTGTTTTCCAGGGTTTTGGTGTCTATTAGTTCGTGCCAGTAGCTGTCGCCGAACTTGGTTTTCCTTGATATTTCTATTGTCACGTTTGAGGGGCTTGGGGCTCTTACGAGGTACTCCATTTCTTCTCCTAATTTGTAGTTGTGCTTATTGGTTAGTAATTCGTATTCTTCTCCTGGTTTTTCTTCTACAATTATTGTCTTTGTTGTTTTTCTTTGTGTGTAGTTCTGGGTTTCGTTGTGTTGAAGTGTTACGTTGTACTCCCCTGTTTCGTTGAATTCTTTTGTTAGGGTTATGTTTTTTCCGTTGTATTGTTTCCCGGATATTTTTAGGGTTAGGTTGGTTTCTCCTTCTTCCAAGGTTCCTGTGATGTTTACATGGTCTCCTTGTTTTATGGTTATGTTGTTGGTTTCGTTGTTTAGTAGCAAGGCTATCGCTGGCTTTGCTTTTTCTACGGTGTAAACGAATTCAGGTGTCTTGTTTTTTGTCTTGTTAAGGCCTTCAGCAGTCATCTTCCACGTGTATGTGCCTGCGCTTAGTCCTGTTTCGTATTTGTATGTGTTATTAGTGCCTTCTAGGAGTGTGGTTTCCTGGGTTCCTGTGAAGTTTTGTGTTATGCTTACGTTTACGGCATCTGCCCAGTCCACTGAAAATGCGTGGTGGTAACCTGGGCTGTAAGCCACACCCGTGTTGTTCGCGGGTGTGGCGTTGTGCCAGGTCGGGGAGGCGAACCCCGTATTTTGCGTTTGGTTCGAGTCTGCTTTTGTGATTACGGCCGGAGCTAGAATAAGCATGGTTATTGCGATTAGTACCATTGTTGTTTTTGTTCCGGTTTTCATTTTTTGAGTTCCTCTATGATTTTCTGGAGTTCTGTGACGAGTTTTTCTTTGTCCTTGGATTCCTTATGGGTTTGTAGGCTTTCTTCGAGTGTGTCGCGCATTTGCCTTACTTCGTGTTTGTATGGTTCGAGGTGTTCATCGCATTTTTCTCGTATTACTGTGCGTATTAGTTCTGAGAGGTCGAGGAAATGTTTTTTTTCGGTTAGTTCTTTTAGTTCTGTTACGAGGCTGCTAGGGATTCTTATGCTGATGATGGTGTCTTTCATTCAGTTTTTCCTCTGGTAGTGGTTTTTTGCTGTTCTGCGTATTCTCGTAAGAAGTGGCGTATTGCTTCTGAGCGGGTGTTGAATGTTTTTTGCTGGATTATAGAATCTAGTTTTTTTATGAGTTCTCCTGGTAGTCGTATGTTGATTATTTCTGTCTTTTGCATTCCTCGAACCTCAGCAAAATGTATGACGCCTGTATTACAAATGTTTTGTTTTGTAGTATATCAATATACTTGTTTCGGACATAAATGTATACTGGTATGACACTTGTAATACTAAAACCCAACATTTGTATTATATAAATGTTTTGTTTCGGCCAGGACAAGAACAACACAATTATTTTCCATATAGAATAAAATTGTTTGGTAAAAATTTATATACACACAAAAAAAATAAAGGTAAATGAAAACAAAAGAGGTGCTCAGAGACTGGAAACAAATCGCAAGCCTCCTAATAATAATCCCCACAATAACAACCCTATACAACCACACAAATGATGACGTGTTCGTAATACTAAACCTTGTTTCATGGGCTGCACTCGCATTCTACACGTACAGAAGCATACACAGATATGTAAGCTCGATAATCATAACAAACGACAAAATATTCCTAGCCAGCCAGATAACCGGAGGAATAATCGCAATAACCACCGCCACGATCGGAATAATGATTTTACTAGGAGGAATAAGCATAGGCGAAGGCCTAATACCAGAAGGCACCACCATAATGATATTCGGCCTGGCAATACTAGGAGTATTCACAGCATTCAGAACAAGAAGAAAACACTTCAGCATATTCAAAAAACAAACTACAAAGAAACCTTAGACGGATCAAAAACAAAAGATCTCTTCTCATCAAAATAACCACACATAAACTTATTAAGAGGAATCCCTGAGCGCTTGCTAAGCATCAAAGCATAAAAAAAGACCTGGGTTGAAGCATACTTCTCCCGGTGCGCGTTCGGCTTAAAATCCCAAACCCACACTTTTCCGTCCTCCACGCGAACCACATCTATGTGCCCGGACAAAGAACTGTCCTCGCCAAACAAATCAATGAAACCACGGAACTCAGAAGGCTCAAGCCAAATCGGGACTTCTATCGCAACAGTCTTATTGTCGTATGCGAGCATGAACATCTGCACGTTCAAATGCGCGTTATCATAATAACCGCTCTCTAAACCCATACGGGCAAGCACCTCCACTTCGTGCCCGGACTCCTCGACGTCCGCGCCAACATCGAACTTCAACACGGAACTCCTCGGCCCACTATGAAAGTGATGATCCGGGCATGAATCCATAACCCTGTAAATATACTCTTTCAAACTCCCAAAACCATTCCCGGAAAGGCCTTCAAGCTTCAACTTATGAACCCTGAAATGATAATAACCGCCGTGCTTCAACGAAGTTCCCAAAATCATAAAGAAAAAGGCGTAACAAGAATTATAAAAAACTTGCTAAAAAAAAGAATTATTTTTTCCGGGACTTCTTCTTAGCCTTCTTAGCAGGCTTCTTCCTCGAAGGCTTCTTCATCTCCTCGAGCATCCTCTCAATCTTCAGCTCTTCAGCCTCGATCTTCTTCTCTTCCTCGTAAACCTTCTCAACCATGGCCTCAATATGACTGTCAATCCTCGCAATACGCCTCTCCATCAAGACCAAGACTCTTAAGCTGTAAACAATAGCCGCCAGAGTACCAAGGACAATACCCATAATAACCGCATCGTAACCCATTTAGTAACACCTCTCTTATTAAGCTTATAAAATAAATAGTTAGGCGACGGATATATAAAGTTTTTGGAATTAAACAGGAAAGCCAAGCAAAAGCTTTAAATACTAAATCAAATATTTTATTGGAGAATAGTAACCAGTACTAATCAAAGTTTTTTTGGAGGGTGAAAACATGCTGAAAATGAAAAGAATAGGGGAAGCCTACGATATGAAGGTCTTCACAGACACAGGAGAGTACTTCGGAGACATAGAAGAAGTCATAGTAACAAGCACAAAGATCTTCGGATGGAAAGTCAGATCTACAAAGAACTCATTCCTGAACAAAGTCCTAGGATCCGCAAAAGGAGTAATCGTACCGCACCAGCTAGTCAAAAACATAGGGGACATCATGATAATAAGCAAATCCGCAGTCCCAAGCTACAATCCCGACGACGAATAAGCCGGGAAACCTTTTCTTTTTTTAAAAACACCATCATATTTTTAAAAAGACTTATTCTACGTAAGGCTTATGAAGAAAAGCACGAAGTTATTGCTCGCCGCACTATTCCTTGGAAGCATAGCCATAAGGCTATTCATAGCATTCCAAGCGGAAGGCCTTGAATACGAAGGGTACGGCGTGGCACGACAAGTGGAAAGCATAAGGGAAACCGGTATCGCGCTGTACAACGACGAGTTAAGCTACGGGGGAAGGGATAGGGTGTTCAGCCCGGTGTACTACTACTTGCTGGCAGCGTTCAGCTTCTTCATGCCATTGGAAATCGTGCTGAAAACAATCCCGAACATACTCGCATCCCTTGTAATACCCGTGGTATTCTTCCTCTCAATGCAAGTTGTGAAAAACGAAAAAGTTTCGTTGCTCGCAGCCACGTTCTCAGGGTTCATACCAGGATTCTTCAACAACACTATAAACAACGCCTCAATATACACCGCGGTCATACCATTGTTTTTCCTAACAGCGCACTACTTCCTGCTGACAAACAAGGACTCAAAGCATGCTTATAAGCTAATAGGATGTATAATACTCCTAACAGTACTCCACCCTTCTTCGCTTGTACTGGCATTAAGCCTTCTAATCTACATAGCATTCCTAAAACTGCAAAGGTTCAGGGAGAGCAGCAGGGAACCTGAAATAGTGCTGTTCTTCTTATTCCTCGTATTCTGGCTTAACGCGGTACTATACAAAAGAGCGCTAAGCACCCACGGAATGGAAGTATTATGGCAGAACATACCCGGAAGAATCATGGAGGAATCATACACTCAGATAACATTGCTGGGAAGCATATACAGCATAGGCCTCCTGCCATTGGTTCTGGGATTAGGAGCGGTATACATATCTTTCTTTGAAAAGAAAAGAAAGCATGTAACACTGATGGCAAGCATAAGCCTCACAGTATTCATATTGCTATGGTTCAGAATGGTCGAGCTCACCACTGGCTTAATATTATTAGGTGTTTCTCTTGCCGCGCTATCAGCGTACTTCATGAATTACATTTACGAATACCTTAAAACCGTTAAGATAAGACACGCCCACAACATCTTCCTGGTAGCAATACTAGGAGTGGCAGTAATAGGATTCCTCCCAAACACGTTCCTGGCAATACAGCAGGCAGGCAGCGTGCCAAGCGAAAAAGACATGGACTTGTACTTGTGGCTAAGGGAGAACACAGAGGAAAACTCTACAGTGCTGGTCTTGCCAGAAGAAGGAAGTGCTATGAGTTATTATAGCAACAGGAAAAACGTTATGGACGAAGACTACTTGCTGGTTCCTAATATAGACAGGCGGTATTCAGATGTTCTTTCAATATACAACGAAAGGTTTCTTACAAGCGCGCTGCAAAAGCTTAATTATTATAACGTGCAATACATAGCAATAACAGAATACAATCATGATACTAATAACGTGTCACGCTTAATGTTCTTCGATGACAACTGCGTGCAAAGAGTATACCCTGAAATGGAAAGCGATGAGTTCACCCCTGAAGCATACGAGGTTAAATGCATTATAGGGGAAACAAGGCAGTGAAAAGGAAATGAAAGCAATAAAGGTGTTTGGAAAAGAGAAAAACGTGATTGCAATAATACTCTTACTGTCACTAATAGTACTGGGAGGCCTCCAGGTTATAAGCTACGGTGTGCATGAAAAGGCTTTCATGGGGGATGAAACGTATTATTATATGAGGCTTTCAGAGCAATACCAGGAGGAAAGGGTTTTTGATTATGACTTCCTACAGGAAAGGCCTGTGTCTTTCAACTTACTATACTTAGTCCCCGGGACAAACAGCGTGCCCGTTGAAAGCACTGCAAGAATACTCCCCGTACTCGGAGGGGTTCTATCCATATTCTTATTCCACTACCTTGCAAGAACATTGAAATTCAGAAAGGATGAACGCCTCATAGCAACAATAATATTCGCGGCAAACCCATTGTTTGTTTACACGTTCACTTCTTTCACACCGCTAATAATAGGGGTTCCACTAGGCCTTGCAGGCATGGCTTTGTTTTTCAGGAAGAAAACATGGGTTTCAGGCATAATGCTCGGAGTCCTTCCGTTGCTCAGCGTACCACTAAGCCTGGTCGTCCTGCTCTCAGTAATCCTTGCAATGATTATTGGAAGCGCAAGGAAAAACCAGGGAATCATGGTGATATTATCCGCGGTGCTGGTCGGTGCAGCGTCATGGCTCTTCCTCGGGTTCAGGCCGTGGCTCGAGCTTATTCCTTCGCCGAGTGCAATGGCAGGCGTATTCGTGGAACTCGCAGGAGTCCAGGCTTACTCTTTCATCATACTCGCACTTGCAATAATAGGCTTGCTCTCATTATGGGAAAGGAATACTAAGAGCGTTGCAGTACTCCTCTTTCTCTTCTTGTCATTCGTTTTCTCCCTATTCTACGCTGAATCAAGAATAATAGTAAGCATGGCTTTGGCTGTGTACGCAGGCATAGCGATAATAAGCATCATCCAAAGGGAGTGGAATGTTGAAGCAATAAAAAACATAACCTTGCTCCTCATACTGTGCAGCGTGGTGTTTTCATTCGTAGTGGCAATTGATAATGCTTTCTCTGATGTGAGCACGGAGAAAATACAAGGCATACAATACCTTTCAACAAGCGACCCCGGAGAGGTAATGCTGAGCGCGGAGAGGAACGGGTTTATGATGAGCTATTTCTCCGGGAGAAAATCTTTTGTGGACGGGATTTCACATAGGTACGAGGAATACGATGAAAGAATAAACGTGGCTGAAACAATATATTACTCGAGAAACCTTGAAAGCCTTGAAAGCACGCTTAAAGACAACGGGATAAGCTATGTCTTAGTTGATAACAGGATGAGGCAGGGAGAGGTATGGACGGGGGATAACGAAGGAGTTTTATTCTTGTTCAGGCATGCAAATGCGTTCGTCAAAATATTTGAGAACGCAGAAGTTGTCGTTTACAGGCATATGAGCTAAGAGCAGAACTCAAGGCCTGGGTTGAAATCGCATATCTTATCTGATAAGAACTGCCTGCTCCTGATACCGCAGAAAACGTTGTCATCAACAACGACGCATGGCAATGCATGGTCTTCAACGCCGTAATAATCTGCGAGGAGCCTTATATTAGGAAGGCCTAAGTCTAAGTCGTAAGCGAAAATAGACACTTCCTCGTCTGCTTTCATCTTAATATCTGTTAATATGAATGACTGGTCGTCGCACTTATCGCACTCCTTTGCATCCCTGAAGAAAAAGGCGACTATAGATTTTTCAAGCTCGCAATCCCCTTTCATCTTTTGCAGGAAGAGCATGTATAGCAATTGGTTCTCGTTGAACAATTCCTTGTTTTCAAGGTAGAAAGGGTCTTCCTGGAATTCCTCTGTGGCAATCCTGTACCTTTCAAGCTTTAAGCCCAGGTCCCAAAGGGTTTCATCCCACTCCTGGAGCTTTGACTGGAATGCGAGGCACGCCATTTCATCCCCGTAAATATCAGACATTAACAA
>PWLK01000051.1 GCA_003560545.1 Candidatus Woesearchaeota archaeon
ACAACTCGGAAAGCATATGAATATACGTACGACGAGTGTTTACGGCGGAGTAAGCCTTGACAACCAAGTACATGAGATAAAGAAAAGCCAGGTCGTAATTGGAACTCCTGGCAGGGTATTAGATCATTTAAACAGGCAAACACTGAATCTTAAAGGAATAAAATTCTTTGTCCTAGACGAAGTAGACAGGATGGCAGACATGGGATTTATCGAGGATGTTGAAAGGATCTTAAGCGCGACCAACAGGGAAAAACAAACACTTCTTTTCAGCGCAACCCTAACACCAGAAGTACTGGACTTGGTAGAAAACCACCTGAAAAAACCAATAACAATAAAGACAGATTCATACGTAGAAAAACAATACCTGAAACAAGTCTACTATGACATTATGCCTAAAGACAAATTCTCCTTGCTCGTACACCTTCTAAAAAGAGATGTTGAAGGGCTAAAACTCATATTCTGCGCTACACGCCGAGAAGTAGACATCCTAACAACTAACCTTAAACGCCAAGGAATAAAAGTAATGGCAATCCACGGAGGCTTAACGCAGCCACGCCGCTTAAAGGCGTTGGAACAACTAAGAGATGAAAAAATAAACGTCTTGGTTGCAACAGATGTCGCGGCACGCGGACTAGACATAAAGAATGTTGTCACAGTATACAATTACGATGTCCCAAAAACATCACAGGACTACATACACAGAATAGGAAGAACGGCTCGTGCAAGCCAAAGCGGGAAAGCAATAACACTGCTAACACATCACGACCACGAAAACTTCTCAAGGGTCTTGCAGGACAGCAGCCTGGAAATAACAAGCGAGCAAAAACCAAACTTTGAAAGAATCGCATTCCAAAGACAAACACAACAAAGACGACAACCTGGAAAAGGATTCCCACAGAGAAGAGGCCCGCCACGAAGGGGAAGGGATAGGCGTTCTTGAAAAAACTTTAAATAAACGAAAGCTTAAAGCATGTATATGAATGCCGTACAAGTTCTCGGAGCACTACTAATCCTTTACTTACTATACGGGTTCTTATTATATTTCATCCAAAGCAGCATGATATACCACCCTGATAAAACGCCGTTTGAAGAATGCGCTGCTGGAGAAATACAGACGCATGGAAAAGCAAGATTTTACCTGGCTGGAAACCCTGACTCTGAAAAACAAATAATAATCTATCACGGGAATGCTGGCAGGGCATGCGACAGGATGACTTTAATAGAAAGAATAAACCCTGAATACGCGTATATAATCGTAGAATACCCTGGATACGGAGAAGAAGAAAATCCTTCAAAACAAAGAATCCTAGAGAGTGTAAAAGATGTAAGAGAATACGCAGAACAACAAGACAAAGAAACATATCTGCTCGGAATAAGCCTCGGCTCAAGCGTAGCAGCACACCACGCATCTCTAAATGAACCCGAAGGCCTTATAATGATAGCGCCATTCTACTCAGCTGCAAGCATAGCGCGCAGGACGTTCTTCATGTACCCGGTAAGCCTAATACTAAGAGAAAACTACGAAACAAACAAGTACCTGGCAGGCTATGAAGGGAAAGTATTGATATTGCATGGCGAGATTGACCGCACGATACCATTAAGCGAAAGCGAAAAACTACACGCAGAAATAGAAAATTCTGAGAGACACATAATAAGCAATGCGCACCACAACAACATGTTCCAACAAAGAGAAATAATAACAAAAATAAACGAATTCATCCAGAATTAAAAGTAGCCCCGCCCGGATTTGAACCGAGGTCCACGGATTTCTTCAATTGGAACGCGTGTGCTTGAGCAAAGCGAAACACACTTTGCGTGTCAACTGAGCGTAACCAGTTGCCAGAGTCCGCGATGATTGGCCGCTACACTACGGGGCTGTGCGTTTTCCGCCGCACCCACGGAAGTGGGTCTCACTGATGCTCGAGCCCACGGATTTGCGCTGCGAGCATTGCGAGTAGTGACCTTTGATAAAACTTTTGAAAAAGTTTTGCCTTGGTACACTACGGCGCTGTTCCTCCTGGAAAAAATGGTTTTTCTTTTAAAGGTTTCCTTTAAAACGAGCACTGGACAAGTCCACGGGAAGAGTATATAAATAGGTTTTTCTTTGCTTTTATTTATGGTAAAGCTGGTTATTAACAAAGCGTTTTTTGGGAAGAATAATTGTTTGAAAGCGACGCTGAATGACTCTGGGGATTTCTATTTTCACTTCGGAATCCTTTCGGGGGAGAAATGGGCTTGGAAGAAGGTTAAGATGAATGATGATGAACTTGGAAGCATCATCTTGGTTTTGGAAGGGAAGAAGGATAGTGTTAGTTTCATACACGATTTTAAGGGGGAGAAAACCCAGTTATGGGTTAATCGCAAGGAGCCTTATATGTTCTTAAAGGTTAAGGAGGTTAGCAAGAGCCTTGGGGAGGGCGAGCAAGCTGTTTTAAAGGAATTGTTGAGGTATTCTGCGCTCAGGATGAATATGAACCTTTAATTATTTAAAACAGGGCTTTCTTCCTTTTCTTATCATGAAAGAGTTTGTTCTTCATTACGAGAAAGTAAAGCCTGTTGCTGAGCGTAAGCTTTCAGAGTTCTCTAAGCATAAGGATTCAGAACACGAAGCGTTATTTGAAGAGATGGCTTTCTGTGTTTTTGCAGCTAACAGCTCTGCAAAGATGGGCTTGAAAGCGGTGGAGTTGCTAAAGCCAGTATTACACGAAGGAAGTTTAGATGATTATAGGAAGGCAGTGTGGTGCAAGGTAAGGTTTTACAACAAGAGATCTGAGTACTTGCATTATAACAGGGAAAAGATAAGAGTGCTAGGTGGAGATTTAAGAGATTTAATGAACGACGTGGGTACTCATGAGCTTAGAAAGCTTATTGTTAAGGAATTCAAAGGCTTTGGTTTCAAAGAAGCAAGCCACTTCTTAAGGAACATCGGTCATAAAGGATTATGTATTATAGATAAGCATGTTTTGAACGTGATGAAAGAACTAGGAGTCCTGAAAAACAACAAGCCACCAAGAAATGAGAAGGAATACTTAGAAATTGAGAGAAAGATAAAGAGGTTCGCAGAAAAAAACAACTTTGATGTCGATGTTCTTGACTTAGCTGTATGGAGTTATAAAACAGGCGAGATAATAAAATAATATGTTATCTGTGATTTATTTTTTCTAATAGTTTTTCTTTGTCTTTGCCTGGTACTTCCTTGCCCCATAATACGAAGACACGGTTGATTTTATTCCAGTATTTCTTAGGAGCAATTTTCATTAACTCTCTTTCTGTTTCTTCAGGAGTCTTTGTTTTTACGAAGCCTAACAAATTAGAAATCCGATGTACGTGGGTGTCCACGCAAATTGCTTGTTCACCGTGGACTTCTGAAAGGATTAGGTTAGCTGTCTTTCTGCCAACGCCTGGAATTGCAAGGAGCTCGTCTATTGTACTCGGTGTTTTTCCGTTGTGATGTTTTAGCAAGTGATTTGCTGCCAGTACTATGTTCTTGGCTTTCGTGTTATTATAGTTTATGCTGTTAATCACTTTTTTGATTTGTGCAGGTGTTGCTCTTGCTATTGATTCTAGTGTAGGATGTTTTTTGAAGAGTTTCTCTGCTATTGGGATCGTGGTTTCATCACGGCTTTGTGCGCTCATAATCGTTGCGATAAGTGTTTGCCAGTCGTGTTTCCATTCTTCTGCAGCCAACCTTTTCCTGCTCTTAGAGTAATGCTTTTCTGCTGCCTTAAAGATATTAATGAATTGTTCTTTCTTTTCTTGTTCTTTCATGTGGTTTTGTTTATGGTTAATTATTTAAAACATTTGTTGTTACAGCTTTGAATTATTTTGGTTTTAGGGGGTGTTAATTGTGAGTGAAGCTTTGTACATGGATGATTCTTACCTGAAAGAGTTTGAGGCGAAAGTGGTTAGTGTTAAGGATGATAAGTACGTGGTGTTGGATAGGACTGCGTTTTACCCTAAAGGAGGGGGTTTGCCTTGGGATACTGGGAAGCTTGTAAGGGATAGCGAATCTTTTAATGTTGTTTTTGTGGGGAAGTTTGACGGAGCGATTAGCCACGAAGTGGATAGGCCTGGCTTGAAAGAGGGTGATGTGGTTAAGGGCTTTATTGACTGGGATAACAGGTATAATGTTATCAGGTATCATACTGCTGCGCATATTGTTAGTTCTGTCTTGCATCGTGAGGCGGGTGCGAGGATTACGGGTAACCAGGTTTCTCCGGATAAGCTAAGAGTGGATTTTGACTTGGAAAGGTTTGATAAGGAGGAATTAGAGAGGTACGTTCAGGTTGCGAATGATGAGATAAGGAAGGGGGTTGATGTTAAGTCTTATTATTTGGATAGGGAGGAGGCGATGAAGATTCCTGGGATTGTGAAGTTGGCTGGTGCTCTTCCTCCTAGCGTGGAAAAATTGAGGGTTGTTGAGATTGGCGAGGTGGATTTGCAGGCTGATGGCGGTCCTCATGTCCGTAATACGAGTGAGATTGGGGAGTTGGTGTTGGTTAAGGCTGAGAATAAAGGGAAGAATAATCGTAGGGCATACATAAAAATAAAATAAACAACTATTCTAGTATATATATTTGTATATTTATATAGTTTATTATAGAAAAGTTTATAAATGTGACGCGCGTAACAAAAACAATGGATTACATCAGAGAAATGCAAAGAACAGGCACCCTGAACATAAAACCAAGTTCTCAAATAGAAACAAACGAACAACCAGACATCATAAGAATAATAGAACAACAAAAAAACCACTTCGAACGCTTAAACGAAATAAACAAGAACAAGATATTCTCCCTGGAAAAAGAGGTAAACCAACTAAGAGAAGAACTAGAAAAAGCAACCAGCGTCCTAAACAAAATACAAGACAAAGAAACAGTAACAAGAACAAGGGAAGCACTGCTGGAAAGAAAAGACAAACCCCCATCCGACAAGCCAATAGATAGGAACGGAGTCGCACCAAAAGACGTACAAATAGAAAAAATATTCAACTTCAGCACCAGGAAATTCTAATAATATTAAAACAAAAAGCTTTTAAACAAAACCTTTTTTCTCGAGCCCATGGCAAAACTAATGAGAGCAGTAGCATGGAGAAGACTGGAAAGGCCTTACACACGAAGATCCAAGTACAGGGAAAAATCTTATGTAAGAACAGTCCCAAACAACAGGATCGTCAGATACATAATGGGAAACCAGAAAAAAGAATACGCATACAGAGTACTCCTAAACTCAAAAGCAGACATACAAATAAGACATAACGCACTGGAATCAGCCAGACTTACAGCAAACAGACTGCTCGAAGCAAAAGCACCATCAGACTACCAGTTCAAACTAAGAGTCTACCCACACCACATACTAAGAAACAACCCATTAGCAGCAGGAGCAGGAGCAGACAGGATGAGCACAGGAATGAGCCATAGCTTCGGAAAACCAGTAGGAATAGCAGCCCAAGTAAGAAAAGGACAACCAGTCCTCGAAGTAAACGTGAACAAAGAAAGGCTGAAACTCGCAAAACAAGCGCTTGACAGGGCAAGAAAAAAAATGCCGTGCGGATTCTCAATAACAATAGAAGAAGTAAAGCCCAAAGCCCAAGCCGCAAATTAACCATTCTAAAATAGTTGCAAACCTATAAATAACCATATATAAATTAAAACACTGAATGGTTCTTGGAAACAGCATAGGGGGAGAGTACTTCTGGGTGTCAATCACACTAAGCCTTATGACAATAGCACTCATCCTATTCATATCCATAACGAGAAAATACTCATACAAATACATAAAAAAGAAAGCAGCACTCAACAAAAGAAAAATAACCAAACTCGAAATCCCAATAGGAATAATACTAGTAATACTTGCCACGCAAATAATAACAAACAGAGTACTTCAAGACCACGCAGACATAAACGAAACAATAAGCAACCTGGTAAGCACACTCCTAATAATAGCAATAACATACCTTCTGATAGTAATAGCAGGCATGGTCGTAGACCACTGGGGGAACCGGCTGAACAAGCAAAGAAAAGACGACACACATGAAGAAATAGTCCCCTTAGCAAAAAGCGTTACAAGCATAATACTGATAATAACAGCCATATTCTTCCTACTACAATTATGGAATGTACAAGTAGGAGGACTACTTGCAAGCCTTGGAATTGCAGGTGTAATCCTGGGATTTGCATTCCAAGACACACTAAAGAATATGTTCGGCGGCTTAGCACTCATATCAGATGACAGCTTCAGAAAAGGAGATTTAATAGAATTGCCCGACGGAGAACTAGGCTATATAATGGAAATAAACCTGAGGTCAACAAAGATAAAAAACTTCAACTCACAACAAGTAGTAATACCAAACTCACAGCTTTCAACAATGAAAATCAGGAATTACGCCCTGCCAACAAGAATAACAAGGATAAGAATAGACATCTCAATAAACAAGAACGCGGACTTGTACAAAGCAGAAAGAGTAATATTAGACTTGGTAAAAAACAAGAAAGAAATACTAAGATATCCCAGACCAATAGTACTCTATGACAAGATAAGCCCTTATTCAGCAGACCTATTTGTATCAGTACACATAAAAGACTACAATAACCTATTCACGATAAAAAGCGAACTGATAAAAGAAATACAAAGAGAGCTGAAAAGAAAAGGAGTGAAGCTAGCATACCCTGTTACAGAAGTAAGCTTTAAGAACAAAGAACCAGTCAAGCCCACTCACTAAGCTTCTCAGAAACAACCTTCTTTAAAGACTCAACAGAAACAAGGAATTCTCCCTTCCTGGAAGCAACAAATTCTTCAACCACATTTTTTTCCAGAATATCTGTCTTAGAAATAAAAAACAATATTGTTTTGTCAAACCCTTTTATTTTTTCAAGCAAAGCATCCTGGGACTCCAAAGAGTATTCTCCTGTCAAGTCATAAACAAAAACCACGACGTCCGCAAGGTACTTTACAGCCAGGTAAGCCTGCTTCTCAATGTAATTCATCTTATCAGGCCTTGCAAGAGTCCCAGGACAATCAATAAACTGGACCTTCCTATGATTAACCCTAGAGTAACCAAGGTTTAACTGCGTCGTCGTAAAAGCATAACTTCCAATACCAGGCTTGGCACTTGTAAGCCTGGAAAGCAAAGTGCTCTTACCAGCATTAGGGAAACCCGTTATGCAAACAGTGAAAAGATTCTCCTTAACAACAGGGAAACTTACAAAGACTTTCCTAGCCTCCTTCAGGAAAACCAGGTGTTTATCCAGCCTTCTAATAATAGAAGAAACCCTGCCATAAAAAGATTTACGGACGCTTAACACGTCTTTGTAAGGCATTCCCTCTTTTAACTTGCGCGAATGAAGCCTAGCAAGCTCATCAACCTTGGAAGACGCCCACGAAAGAGTTGAAAGAGACTTTTTCATCTTATCAACATCTGCATACGAAGAAAGGAGTTCCACGTAGAATTCAGATAAATTGTCCGTACTAGGGAAAGAGGAGACGAGCTTGTAAAAAGTATTCTTAAAATAATCCTTAACAAGACTAATCCTATGCTTCTCCGCCAGGATTACCCGCTTTGACTTCTCAGATTTCTTAAGAGAGTTCCTGTACTGCTTTTCCTGCTTCCGCGCCCTGGAGAAAGCCGTGTTAAGGTAAAACTCGGGTGTCTCCACGGACTGAATCTTAGTGAATGCCATACGGAGCAGGAAAAAGAACGGCAATTAAAAATGTTTTTAAGAACTATAACAAAGATCTGAATCTTTCAAGGAATTCCTCGAATGAATCCTTCTTAACACATGCACCACAAGAATACTCGTGACCCCCACCGTATCCTTCTATTCCCACCAATGCTTTCTCTAGCAGGCTTGAGACTTTCACAGAAGCAGATCTAATAGACATCACAACTTCACCTGGCTTCTCCCTTGCTATTATAATGACTTTCTCAGGGTGCATGTACAGCAACTCATTGGACAGGTCACTGGAAACAGCAATCTTTGAATCCTTGTACCTGAAAACAACCAATCTGTCCTTTGTAACCTCTACCTGGCTTTTCAGGGACTCGTAAACCTCGTTTACAGCCAAATATTTTTTGTAGATAAACTTCCCCTTAGGAGTGCTTTGTTCAAGTATTTCGTACGGGGATTCTAACCTGGTAAGTATCTTAACAGCTTTCATAACCTCTGAAGTCGGGCCTTTTAAGTTGAAGTTTATAATTTTAACAAGTTCTCCTATTTTTGAGTTGAACAACGCCTTGTCAGGCTCGGAAATGTTTTCTGGGAGGAGGTCAGGGTATTCTTTTCTGAATTCATCGGCCAAAGACATATTCCAATCTCCTAGGACGCCTACCATTGCAATCCAAAGAACTCCTTTGACATCGTTTTTTACTGCCTGGTAAGCCCAGTAACTCGTAGGAGTGTCATCATCAGGGTTTCCTTTTTTTGGGTTAAAATACACTACGTTCTTGTTATCCTGCAAAGGATGATGGTCCAGCCATACTACTTCCTGGGAGACCTTATCAAGAAATTCTTGTTCGACCATGGGCTTGTCCAAAACAAAAACCCTGTCAGGCATGAACTCATCCACTTTACGAGCATAACTTTCTTCGAGGACAGGCTTGCCCTTGACACATACACCTTTGCCGTCACCCGCGAGCTTGTAAAGCAATATGAAAGACGCCAAGCCATCGGTGTCATCGTCGAAAAAGAAAATAGGCCTTGAAGATTCCAGAACCTTCTTTTTAAGCAAATCCAAATCCTTCCTGTTAATCATAGAAAACCGCAGAACGAAGGAGGTTTTTAAAAGCTTTTGGCTTTTCCTATTTCTTCTTGTTCTTGCGCACGTACTTCGTGTCAATCGTCAAGTCCCACGCGTCATAAGCCACCATGTTTTTCTCGTAAGGCATGTCCAGAAGTAGCTTGGCAGCAGTAGACGCAATGATAGAAGCTCCCATATGCACTGCTGCAGCAGTTATTCCTTCCTCGCGAATCCTCTGGTTTTTGACGTAATCACTTATCTCGTTAAGAGAGGCTTTCTTGTAAACCACGAAAACCTGTCCTTGGGTGCCTGCCGCGTAACAGTAAATCATAGGAATGCCTTTCTTTGAACAATACTTGTCAACAAGCATTGAAACCTTTAAATCATTAGAACAGTCCACGACGAGATCTGATTCCAGGAGGTAAGTTGTGTTCTGGTTTAATTCTTCATGGAAAGCCTTGACCTTGGCTTCAGGGTTAATGGCTTCAAGCCTTTTCTTGGCTTGTTTTGCTTTGAACTTAGTCACATCCTCGTTCAGGAATAAAGACTGCCTTTGAAGTTCTTCTTCCAGGACTCGGCCCTTATCGATAATCCTAAGACCTATACCTGCCCTGGCAGTCATTTCAGCCAGCACGCTTCCAACGCCGCCAAGACCTACGATTGTTATGGTCTTGGAACGCATTTCCCCTGCTCGTTCCCCTATCTGCTTTACCAGTTCCTGCACAGAATAACGACTTTTTTTAGCCATCAAATCACCTTTAAAAAGGAATGAATACAAATTATTTAAATATTTCGAAGGGTTTAATCATCATTTCTTGTTTAAGAAGGAAATAATCTCTTTGCAAACCTCTTCAATGCTTTTGCCATGTGTGTTTACAACGAAGTCGAAATTATTCTTGTTTTCATAATCTAATTGGTATAGCGAATAATATCTCTTCCTCTCAGACTCCATTCTTCTCTTCATGTTGTTAAGGGTTGTCTCGTAATCAGTGTTTTCTTTCTCCAGTAATTTGTGTTTTGGGCTGTTAAAAATCCTCTTGGCTGCTTCTTCAGGGGAAACGACGAGGAATATTTTTATGGATTCGGGTATGAAGTGAAAACCGAGGCGGGCGTCAAGAACGAAGTTATCTTCTTCCTCTCCGAACTTTGTGGTGTACGCGTCGAGTTCTTTGTCAACAGAAAAGTCTTTTTCGGCTATCTTGCTCAGTTCAAGAAGGGTTATGCCTTTTTCTTCGGCCATAAGCCTCATAAAGTCACCTGTTGAGTAATGCTTAAGACCGAGTTTTTCTGCTAGTAGCTTTGCAACACTGCTCTTCCCACTCCCCGGAACCCCGCTTATAGTTATTATCAAAACCAAAACCTCTCATTATTTCACGGAAAATTTGCTTATCTTATCGTACAGCAAAGGATTGTTCTTTTCAAGAAAACCTTTTTCTATTATGCTTATCTGAGGCATGATTATGCTTAAAGCGCTTTCTTTTGCAGGCCCTTTCCTCTTTTTTAATCCGGGATAGTCATACCATCCTGAGACGTATTTATCAGATATCAGTTTCATAAATGCGTTGTTGCTCACGCCTATAACGTCGTATGTATGGCCGTCAATTCTCTGTATGTAATAAAAATCTTTTTCGTGGACTGGGTCCGCGAATTCCAAGAATGTGTTTCTGCCAGTAAACCTGTACTTTCCTGTATCATAAGAATAAACCATGCCTCCAAGACAGCCTTCCTTAGAGAAATGGATTAGCTCCTCCCATTCAACAACTACTGATAAACCCTTGTAAGCTTCATTTAAAATTGTTAGCATTAAACAACGAGGAAAAAAAGATTATTTAAAAAAATTTCCAAAACACGTTTTTTCCAGAAAAAGTTTTTAAATAAAACCTTATTAACCGTGTTGTATTAGGGGGACTTCGTATGGGAGAAAAAGATTCTGATTACCAGCCAGTATACATAATGCCGGAAGGCACGCAGAGAAACACAGGGAAGAGCGCGCAGCGAATGAATATTATGGCTGCGAAGCTCGTAGCCGAGGCAGTGAGGACCACTCTAGGCCCTAAAGGCATGGACAAAATGCTTGTGGACAGCATGGGAGAAGTCACTGTTACGAATGACGGAGTAACAATCCTAAGAGAGATAGAAATAGAACATCCTACTGCTAAGATGATAGTTGAGATAGCTAAGACACAGGAAGATGAAGTCGGGGATGGCACGACGACAGCTGTGGTTATAGCAGGGGACTTGTTAAAACAAGCGGAAACTTTGTTAGATAAAAACATCCATTCTACCGTGATAGCGAAAGGTTATCGCCTTGCGGCAAGTAAATCCCAGGAAATCCTAAAAGAAATGGCTGTAAAGCTAGACCCAAATGATAAGGATATGTTGAAAAAAATTGCTGAGACTGCGATGACAGGCAAGGGAGCAGAGGATAACAAAGGCCACTTAGCCGGGCTCGTAATAGAGGCTGTGCTCAAGGTAGGAAGAAAAACAAAGAACTCATTCTCCCTGGACAAGTCAGATATAAAGATCGAAAAGAAAACGGGAGCAGGGGTTGATGAATGCGAGATAATACAAGGAATAGTATTGGACAAGGAAAAAGTGCATTCAGGAATGCCTGAACAGGTAAAGAATGCAAGGATTGCACTTATAGACTCTCCTATAGAGATAAAAAACCTTGAAACCGATACGAAGATATCCATAACAGACCCTGATAAAATACAATCTTTCTTCGACATGGAAGAATCCATGATAAAAAGGATGATAGAAAAGATAAGCGCTACGAAAGCCAACGTTGTAATATGCCAGAAAGGAATAGATGACATGGCCCAGCACTTCCTTGCAAAAAAAGGAATTTACGCGCTGAGAAGGGTTAAGAAAAGCGATATGGAAAAGCTTGCAAAGGCAACAGGCGCAAAAATAGTATCTGACCTGAATGATTTCACAGAAGACGATCTTGGGAAAGCAGGCCTTGTAGAGCAAGTGCCTGTCGGGGAAGAATACATGACTTATGTGAGGGATTGCGAGAACCCAAGAGCACTGACCTTGCTTTTAAGGGGTGCAACCCACCACGTGGTAGACGAGGTATCCAGGGCTGTGGATGACGCAATAGGAGATATTAGTGCTGCGTTAAAACACGGGTACATCGTCGCAGGCGCCGGGTCTCCAGAAATAGGAGCGTCTAAAGAACTGAAAAAATATGCTAACACCCTTTCCGGGAGGGAGCAACTAGCGGTACAAGCATTCGCGGATGCACTAGAAGTAATACCAAGAACTCTGGCGGAGAACGCAGGGCTTGATCCTATAGACGTGATTGCAGAACTAAAATCAGCGCATGACAAAAACGATAAATGGGCAGGGGTAAACGTGTTCACAGGCAGAGTGATAGATGCGTGGAAAGAAGGCATAATAGAGCCTTTAAAAATAAAAACGCAGGCTGTTTCAAGCGCTGCGGACGTGGCGATAATGATACTAAGAATAGATGATATAATTCTCTCAAGCAAACAAGAGCAAACAGGAAGCGGAATAGCAGAAAAACACAGGGAATACTAAGGATAACATTTATATACTAGCAATAACCAGTGTGAATAGAGAGGTGAGATTGGTTGTCTGAAAACGAGGAATATGAACTTCTACCACATAGCAAGCTAGAACAGTTAAGATCAGAACTTGAACAGCTTAAAAGAGGAGCAACAACGTCAGACTCGCCTTCCGGGAACAGCCTGGTAACAGCAATAGAAGACCTGACAAGATCAGTGGAAAAAATATATGCTTTATTCGAAAACATCCCCCAGGAAGTACTGGATGAATACAAAAGAGGAGAAAAACCAGAGGATAAACTGGACAAGATAATAGAACAAAACAGGCATATCGCGGAAGGAATAATAGCATTATCTGAAAACCTGAACAGGGAAACACCAGGAGAAGCGCTGGCAAGGGACGCAGGCAGGCCTGCTCCACAAAGCCAAACAACCCAGGAAAAACCAGTACAACAACCACAGCCAACAGGAACAAGCCTTCCGGGTGAGCCAACAACAAGCCAGAATACGACGATGAACACTCCGGAAAGCACTCAAGCAGGACCTGAAGCCCAACAACAACCCCCTCATAGTGGAGGAATCGAAGACATCCCCCCACCAAGACCAGAAGCTCCTGAACCACCCGTACAAGGAAATGCACCTCAACAACCTCAAAGCACAACAGGAGAAAGCAGAGGGCAGCCAGGTGAAAACCAAAACCCGTTCAAACAACAAATGGAAATACCTCCTGTAAAAGCAAATTATCCAAGCCATAAAGATTATCCAGGCATGCCCGAGCAACCCACACTCACAAGGCCATTACACGTAGAGCCCGATAAAAAGAAGAAAAAATTCATGGGATTATTCTAAAAATGAACTTAACCCTCAGAAAAGTATTCCTGGAAACAGCCATATCCATAAGAGAGAAAAAGCCTGGCAAAGAAGAAAAGCTCCAGGCCGTACAAATAATACAAGGAGAGCTAAGAATAGCATCACAACTCCTTGAAAGCATTGCTGAACGACGCATAGCCCCCTCACACATACTTCTCAAAACCCAGAAAAAAATAGAGGAACTAAAAGAAAAAGCTAATAAAATAAAAAAAAGATTAATCTAACCAATTAAAGGTCTTTAGCCATAACAGTCTTCCTGCCATTGCCTTCTGCTCTCCTGACAGCATCCCTGACAAGGCCTTTTACCTTTTCGTCAAGAGCATCAGCCAAGTCACTACCAATATTGTAGCCAGGAGCAACCTCCTTGAGCTTAGACTTCACAATTATAGAATCGCTCATATCAACACCTCCAATGTTGTTTTAAAAGAAAAAGAGGCTTCTTTTTTTAAACATTTTGGTTATTTTAATGGGTAAACCAAAAAGAAAGCGATTCCTTATCATCTAAACGGGCAAAACCGAAACGCTCAAACTGGACGACAGAACCTTCTTCGAGCTGCGTGACCAGTGGCTCCGCAAAGCCCTTAACAACTGACTTATCAGGCATCATAACACTTATCTCACCCAAATCCATACCTGCAGGCAAGTAATGCAACATTCCTTTCCCTGACTTCTTATACGTGTCAAGAGAATCATCAACGTAAGAGAAATCTTTGCCGTCAAACTCAACGTTAAAACATTCCATGAAACGATAAACCCCTTTTTCTAAAGAAGCAAAGTCTTTCCTTGAAATAAAGAATTCTTGTTTTGAAAAAAACTTTCGACCGCCCTTTCTGTGCTCAGGGTGAAGGTTTAACTCGAAACTCTTCTCAGGAGCGCCCTTTACAACAACCTTCACAGGGTCAGCGACAAAGAAATAACGATTGGCGTTTTCATCAAGGAACCTTTTGTTATGAACAATTAAATCATCCCATGTAAGCGTAGATTCTGACTTAGTAATGCCTGTCTTTACAACGAATTCCTTTATTGCTTCAGGCTGGAAACCCCTTCTTCTAAGAGCAGCAATAGTTGCAAGAGAAGGATCATCCCACCCAACAAGTTCACCTTTTCTTATCTTTTCACGTATCGTTCTCCCAGAACTTTCAACTCCTGAAAGGTTGAATCTTGCAAACTCATAAATCTTTGTTTCAGCGTAGCCAAGTGCTTTCTGTATATATCTCTGGAGCTCGTTGCGCATCTCAAACTCCTTGCTGCGCAACCTATGCGTAACTCCTAGGAATCCGTCCATAACGCTGTTCTGCAAGTCATAAGTAGGCCAAACCTTGTACTTAGAGCCATGCCTTGCATGAGGCCGTTCTATAATCCTGAAAATAGTCGGATCCCGCATGGTGCTGTTCTTATGTTTCAAGTCGATTTTAAGGCGGATTATGGCTTCCCCTGGAGACATGGTTTTCATGTTATTCCAAAAATCCATGTTGGCCTTGCCTGTCTTAGACCTGCATTCACAAGGAATTCCCTTCTCACGGCTAAGCTTGATTTTTTCAGGGGGACAAACACACGCGTAAGCAAGGCCTTCAGTGAGCAAGCGCTCTGCTTTTTCGTAATACAAATCCATGTGATCAGAAGCATACACTGTTTCATCCCATTCGGCTCCGAGCCACTTGAAATCTTTTATCATAATACCATAGAATTCTTCTCTTACCAACTCAGGATTGGTGTCTTCAAAGCGCAACGAAAACTTTCCGTTATATTTCCTTGCAAGCTCATAATTCAAAAGCAATGCCTTAGCATGACCTATGTGAGGGTGCTTCTCAGGCCCAGGGGGGAAAGCAGTCTTAATACTTTCATCTTCTTTTATTCCGAGGAACCCGAACAAGTCAACTTTGTGCTCTTTCTTATCCAAAGCTGACGGGTCAATTTCAAGGAGCTCTTGTTTTTGTTCCTCTAAAGTTTTAGAGTTCACTTCTTTTATAGCTTCCTGGACTACACCCATAGTTTTTTTCATGTCTTTCTTAAGCTCAGGAAAATCTCCTAGGAGCCCGCCTACTACTGCTCCAGGCGTTGCTTTTCCGTTATGCTTAACAGCGTTCTGCAAAGACAGCTTTCTGATAAGAAGAATTGCATCACCATGTATGTCTTGGCTCATAAGACTTGTTATACGAGCTTTATTTATATTTGTTTTCATAAGCTTTATAAAAATAAAGCAAGTCACAAAGAGGCATGGGCTCTTAGCTCAGTAGTAGAGCGCTACCTTGGCATGGTAGAGGCCGCGGGTGCGATTCCCGCAGAGTCCATTATATTTGTCATAGTAACATTTATATAATGATTATAATTGCTTTTTTATCAAATGAAAGTTATCGTATTTGATATTTGGGGTACGCTTGTTGAGACAGGTATTGATAGGAGTCCTACAAAACAAATTAAGTACTTTTTAAGAGAAAAAAGTGATTTTTCTGAGTTTGTTTTGAAATTTCAAGATATTTTTATGACTAGAGAATACGATAGTTTAAGCATTGCTTTTGAAGAGGTTGTTAGAGAATTCGATTTAAACATTCCAGATTTTGGATATGATAAGATGATTGGTGC
>PWLK01000019.1 GCA_003560545.1 Candidatus Woesearchaeota archaeon
CTTTAGAACATATAAAGCACAGAGTCCCCACAAAAGAAACCAGAGAACGCACATTAATCCTTAAAGGCGCCCACTTATTCAACTATCTTGTTAATGGACATTGCTTTGTAGATGGAAACAAAAGAATAGGATTCGTAGTACTATTCGTATTCTTATTAAAAAACAAAGTAAATGTAGACTTCTCAATCATAGATTACCAGAAGAATTACAAATTCATACTTAGAACCGCATCGAGAAACCTGAAAGACCCACTAATAATTCCAGACATAGTAAAATGGATAAAAAAATATGTAAAACAGAATTAATCAGCTAACTTCTCCAACAACTCCTTATTTTCGCTTATAATCCTATCTAGCTCTTCATCTAAGTCCATCATAACTTTTCTTCCGTTACCCCTATCTCCAGACATTTTTGCCATCTTCAGGGAAAGCTAACGCTATCCTCATATATAAATTTGTTGATTCCGCACGATGAACATCTCTCGAATTTTAAGAAAAGTTTAACCAAAAAAAGCCCGTACAACACAAAAGGGGCTTGACTGAAAGGAAACCCCTCTTGCGCCATACCCGAAAAAACTTTTGTTTTTTGGGTGCCAGAAACTAATTGTTTCTGTGCACGAGCGAAACCGTATGCGGGGTGCAGGGTTCGAACCTGCGTAGGCACTAAGCCAACAGGTATCATACAGTTCATCGCACGAAGCCGTGCTCAGCATACCTGTCCTAAGCCTGTCCCGTTTGACCACTCCGGCAACCCCGCAGGCTTAAACGAAAGGGTTTCGTGAGGCATTTAAATAATTAACTCCTATTATTTGGTCTATGTACAAAGGTTTTTCGGCGTAGTTCAGCCTATGAAATTTTTTTAGCTCTGTTTTTCTTTCGACGGAGTCGAGCATGTCGAGGTAGTACGAGTATTTGAGGGAGAGGCGTTTGGCTTCTTCATATCTTTCGCTTAAGGCGTCGCTTGAAAAGTCAGCGTTGAGAACAGCATCTCTTAGTGTTTCCCTGTTCTTTTTTACGTAACTCATCCCTGTTAGCATGGCGTAATAGGCTTTTATTGCCTGGTACTTTGTAATGTTGCCATGAATCTCTGTTTCGAGGAAGGTAAAGGGTTCTTCGCAGGAGAGTTTTTCTGCGAGGAAAAGGAAATGATCTAGTTCTTCTACGAAGACAGAGAAGTCGTGGAAGTTCTTCTCTCCTAATAATTCCAATGGGTTGTTTTCTTCGAGGTTTTGTAGTAAGGCGTCCGAGTAGAAAAGGCCTAGCCTGCCTTCTTTTTCGTTAACCAGGACTCCTGCTTTCTTATCGTAACCACGAGGAATTTCTTTTTCGCTTACAAGGAATTCCTGGACGTCCAGGCCTGTAGAAAAACCGTATAGTCCTTCGATGTTATTCTTTACTTCTTCCAAAAGATTCTTTACAGGCATAAGAACACTAAATTAGTTGTTCGCGGGCTTTCTCGCAGAAGGCTACGGCGCCTTCAAAGTAATCCCTGACGGGGTCGTTGTCGTTGTCTATCAGCACGTTTATTATTTTTTCTGAGCCATCCTTCTTTCTTTTCAAGTTTTTCAACTTGCCAATCTTGTCATGGAACACTTCTTTTTCTGTGTGCAACAATTTTTTGAAGCGGTTCTCTATTCTTATCACGAGCTTAAGCGTTTCTTCTTTTGACTTGGCTTCGTTGAACTCGTTATACCACTCAGAGGGTATCGTTATGAGTTCCCTTAGTTCTTTGCTGCCCCCGTGGTACTGGCTGTAAACACGCCCTATCACGTAATTCATAGCTTTGGACTTGTCCTCTATGGATGAGACGTATTTCTTAATGCTTTTCTTCTTCTCTTTTTTCTCTGAAAACAAGAGTTTTATGAGAAGGAAGAAAATGGTGAGGTATAACAAGGATATAGCGATGTTCAGCCCGATAAGAGTTCCTATTTCCAGGTTGGATCTTAGGAAGTCCTGGGCTGTGGCAATGTAAAAGAACAGGCCTGCAAGGATTATAGGCAGGAACCATAGTATTACGCGGCGGTGGCTTGACTCCTCATATATTAGTATGCAGGATATAATGGTTATAATCGTAGGGCTGAAACCGATGAGGACCAGCATTAAAGAAGCGCCAGTGGAAAGGCTTACAGAGAAAACAAGGAGTAAGACGCATAGTAATGCGAACAAGGAGAATCCTTCGAATAAGGCAAACATCTTCCGTGGATCTTTTAAAACCATGAAAGGATTACTTAGCGGTTCTTTTTATATATTTTTTGGAGAAAAAAAAGATTTTTATAATAATCCCGAAATCCTCCTGTGTTGGTATAAATGGGGAGGAAAGATTTTTTGTCAATAACATTCTATAAGTACGTAGATATTAAGAATCCTGAATCCGTCAGGGATTCTTACAGGGAGTTAATGCTTGAGCATGATGCGAAGGGAAAAATAATTCTTTCAAGGGAAGGCATTAACGGAGCGGTATCAGGGAAAGCAAGGGATGTCACAATGTTCATGGAAAACGTAAAGAAAATGGAAGGCATGCACGACTTATCATTCAGGGTTACAAGAACAGAGGATTATGGGTTTAAGAGGACTCTTGTAAAGATAAGGCCTGAAATCGTGCCCTTAGGAGTGCCAGGGGTTACTCCTTCAACCAGTGGAGGCGGGATTCCTTTAAAGCCATCAGAATTAAGGGAATGGTATGAAAGAAAAGAAGATTTCATCGTACTGGATACGAGGAATGATTATGAGTACGAAGCAGGGCGATTTAAGGATAGCGTTAACCCAGGGATAAAGAGGTTCAGGGATTTTCAAAACACGACTTCTTTGCTTGAGAAGTATAAGGACAAGAAAATCGTTACGTTTTGCACGGGAGGTGTGAGATGTGAAAAGGCAAGCGCATTCCTAAAAAGCAAGGGCTTTAAAGAAGTTTACAAGCTCGACGGAGGAATAATAGATTTTCTCAAAGAAGAAGGAGGCTCAGGGTACTTTGAAGGGGACTGCTTTGTTTTTGACACCAGAGAGAAAATCGGCGGCGAATTCTGCAGGATAGATTAGTTAGTTTTTTAAACAATTCGTTCTTTCTTTAAAACCATGGCGATCCGCTCACCTATAGTGTCAGTGTTGGGACATGTGGACCATGGAAAGAGCAGCATCTTAGACGGGGTTAGAGGTAGCAATATAGTCCGAGGCGAAGCCGGAGGAATCACCCAGGCTATCGGTGCGAGCATCATGCCCATCGAGGTAATAAAAAAAAGGTGTGGGAAGCTAATAGAACAGCTGAAGATGAATATCACGATACCAGGAATCCTCTTCATAGATACGCCGGGGCACGCAGCTTTTACAAGCCTAAGAAAAAGAGGGGGCAGCTTAGCGGATATCGCGATATTAGTAGTTGACATCAACGAAGGTTTTAAGCCGCAAACACTGGAAGCACTAGAAATACTAAGGAATACAAAGACTCCTTTCGTTGTTGCAGCCAACAAAGTAGACAACATACCCGGATACAGGGTTGGAAAAAAAGAGTTCCTCGCAGGATACGCAGAACAAAACGATTCAGTAAAGCAAGTCATTGAGGGAAAGCTTTACGAGTTAGTAGGAGAAATACATGAAAAAGCAGGGATTGAATCTGAAAGATTTGACAGGGTCAGCGATTACACGAAACAAATAGCGATAGTACCATGCAGTGCAACGAAAGGGATAGGGCTGAACGAGTTGTTAATGGTAATAACAGGGTTGTCACAAAAATTCTTAGAGCAAAACTTGTTGCTTAACGTTAAAGGACCAGCCAGAGGGGTAATACTAGAAGTAAAAGAGGATAAAGGCCTTGGAAGGACTATAGACATAATTCTTTATGACGGCTCATTAAAAGTAGGAGACCAAGTGGTTATAAGCACGCTTGAAGAACC
>PWLK01000059.1 GCA_003560545.1 Candidatus Woesearchaeota archaeon
ATATGAATTGTTAGTTAACTCAATAATTAACAAGGAAAGCCATGAAAAAGAGCTAAGGGAATTCATGCTGAAAGCAGAATACGTATCAAGCAAAACAATACTTGATCCAAAACAATTATACGATGTAAAAGAAAAGCTCAAAGGAAAAGCAAAGGCATTGTCAAGCATACTTGTAAGCGCACTGGTAACAAGTTACAAGGAAAAAATCTTGAAAGAAAAGCTTGAAAAGCAAATAAAAAGCTATAAAGAACTATTAAAAGAATACAAATCATCTGAAAATATCTCGTTATACATAGACACATACTCAAGGGTGGTAAGCATTGCATCCTGAAACAGGGAAAGAAAAAATAAGGGAAATACTCAACGCGAATATTAGGTTTGAAGGCCATTTCAATAAGTGCTTTGAGAACATGAAATCTACACAGCAGGAAGAACTGTTGAAATGGGTTAAAGACTGCAAAGACAAGAAAGCAAGCCCTATACAATCAAAGAAAAACAAGAAAATAATAGGCTTTGTAAAAAGAATAGGCAGCAACCTAAGGGCAATACTTACAAAGGAAAAAGAAAAATACTTCATAGCATTATACCTGGACAAGCACAAGTACTACGAAACAGAAATGGAAAGCCTGGGGTTCTAAAGATCTGTGTTTCTTCCGGTTTTTAACTGGAAAAATATAAAAACAATGGAGAAAAAGAAGTTAGAATGGAATTAAAAGGAAGCAATTTCACGCTTAGGCCGTGGAGGAAAGGCGATGAGGAATCATTAGCCAAGCATGCTAATAACGAGAAGATCGCGGATAACCTTGCAGATAGGTTCCCGCACCCTTATACCCTTAAAGACGCCAAGGAATGGATTAAGCATTGCACAGAAGAAGCGCAGAAAAAAACTAATTTTACAATAGAAGTCGGCGGGGAGGCTGCTGGCGGAATCGAGGTAAAGCCTGATAAGGAAGAGAAGAAGTATACAGGTGTCCTAGGGTATTGGCTTGGTGAAGAGCATTGGGGTAAGGGAATGATAAGTGAAGCTGTAAATCTTGTAACGAATTATGCTTTTACTGAGCTAGGCTTGGAAAGGGTTGAGGCAAGCGTTTTTGAGTATAATCCTGCTTCGATGAGGGTTTTGGAGAAGAACGGTTTTGAGAAAGAGGGCGTTCTTAGAAAGAGGATTTTTAAGAACAACAATTTAGTGGATGAATACATGTTTGCTAAGATAAAAGGTGAATAAGTTATTGTCCTGCGTACATTCTTTGTTTTTGGCTTTCGATTATTTCCCTCATTTCTTTCAGGGTTTTTTTGGTTAGCCGCCTTGTTTCCTGGATGGGTAGTTCTTTGTATTCTTCTCCTAGTACTTTGTATCCTGCTACTGGTTCTTTTCCTTTGAGTATTATTGTATGGTTCCAGAAGTCTATTTTTACAAGGTCTTCTTTTCCTATTAGTCTGTCAGGGTTTTGGTATGCAAAAGGATGATTATCTGCGAATAGTATTCCTACTCTTCCACCTGTGTTTCTTTCGAAGTAAAGGGTTGTGTTTTCATCTCTCCATGAACTGGTGGGGTTTGCCAGTGTTTCTTTTATAACGAGTTCCATGTCTGGTACGTGGCTTTGTCTTGGGTTGTATGAAGTGCCTATGAGGGCTACTGCGATGAGGGTTGCGTATAGTTTGTTCATTTTTCGTAATTTACCTTCGTGGTTGTTCCCTGGCTTATTTTTTTGACGGCGCTTATGGTTGATTCGTAGAGGCGTTGTGCTTTTTCAAGGGGTATTTCTGTTAAGGATACTTCTTTTTCTTCTTCGACTATTTTTGCTATGTCCAGGTGTCCGTTTCCGCCTGTGTCTCTTAAGTAGTATGTTTGGTCTGCGTTTATCATTACTACTAATCTGTCTTCGCTTCCTATGATTCTTTCGTTTGTTGCGTAGGGTTTGTGGTCTTTGAAGTATAGCATTATGGTTGTTCCTTCCGGGTTTCCTATGGTTCGAAGGTATGTTTGGGCTGTCCCGTTTTCTGTTTCTGTTATCTCAGGCCTTATGCTTGCTTCGTCGTAAGTATCGATGATGTTGCTTACTATTCCTTCTATTGCTTCATCAGGGTAGTGTTTTGAGCATGCTGCAAGACTGGAAGTTATTATTGCTGCAGTTAGTATGTTGTATAGTGTTTTCATTTTTTATGTTCCTGTTAAGCGCAGGTTTTGTGTTTCGTATGTTTTGTTTTCGCCTGGTTTTCCGTTGTATTTCTTGTTTACTTCGTTGAATGCTGTTAGAAGAGCTCTGTATTTCGCTGTTTCAGGGTGTTTTTCTTTTATTGTTTCGCTGAAGTGCTTGTTGTAGTTATCTATTGTTTCCATGAATATTTCATATCTTGTTATTCCTGTGTCTCTGTGAAGATTTTGTATTTTCCTGTCCAGGTTGTCTGAGAAGAACATGTTGGTCATTTTTTCACCTCTGTTTGGTATTGTGGTAGTGCGTTTATTGGTTCTTTGTATGCTGGTTTGAATGTTTCGAATTCCATTGTTATTTTAAACGTGTTTTCTGTGCCTGGCGTGTTGAATGGTATTAGGGGGAGTTCTTTGTGTTCATCTGTTTTTTCTTGTGCTTCCAGGCAGAGGTAGTGTTTTTTTATGAATGTATGTGGGTTTGTGAATACCTGGTAGGATGCTGTGATTGATTCGTTTTCAGGGGTGAAGCTGTTTACGAGGTATTCGAGTGCTTCTTTTCTTTCTGTTTGTGTTTGTTTTTCCCCGTTTATTCCTGGTGTTATTTTGATTTTTCCTTTTAGGAGTTCTTTGCCGTTTCCGTTGTATTCTGTTGCTCCTTCTATGCTTTCAAGGAGTTCTTTTACGTCTTTGTAATCCAAAAATTTTGTGGTGGATTGCTCGAAGTCGGAGAAGTAGTTCTTAACATTGTTTTTTACTATGTACCCTAACCCCATTATCAGTATTCCTCCCTGGTTTTTGTTGTATTTAAAATTTTTCTTTTTATTCTAGTAGTCTGCTTATGCTTTTGCCTTTATTTATGTTGTATATTACTTTTGCAAAGTATTTTTCTAGTTGTATCTCGTCATACCACTGGTTTTGGTCTTTGAATTCCTTGGGCTTGTATATTGTGTTGGCGCCTATGATCTTGTCGAATATTCCTTGTTTGTATGCGTCGCTCAGCCTTGTTTCTGCTGGGGGGTTTAGCGTTGCGTGGCTTGCAGCGAAGTATATTTTTTCTGCGCCTCTTTCTTTTAGTGTGGTCATGGCGCTTACCGCGGTTCCTGCTGTGTCCATGATGTCGTCTATTACGAATACGTTTCTTTCTTTTACGTCTCCTATTAATGTCATTTTTTCTACGTGGCTTTGTTTGTCGTAGTTTCTTTCCTTGTGGATTATTGCAAGAGGTGTTCCCAGTTTTTTTGCGTAGAATCCTGCTCTTTGCGCGGCTCCTGCGTCTGGGGCGGCTATGACAAGGTTTTCCGTCCCGATGTTTTCGTGTATGTAGTCCATGAAGTCTTTGGATGCTCTTAGGTTTTCTAGTATTGCTTTCCTGAAGAATCCACCTATGGCTTCGTTGTGGACGTCCAGGGTTATTACTCTTGATGCTCCTGCGTCTTCGAGTTCCCTGGCAACCATGGATGCGTTTATGGCTTCCCTTTTTTTGGGGGCATCCTGCCTTGCATAGGGGAATACTGGTATTACTGCGGTTACGTGTTTGGCGTCTGAGCTCTTTGCGGCGAGTATCGCGGTTTTGAGGGCCATGTAGTTGTCGTTGACGCTTAATCCTTGGGATTTGTTTTCTATGTCTTGTATTACGTATATGTCCATGTCCCTTATGCTTTCTTTTATCTCTGTTTTTATCTCGGTGTTTGCGAATATTATTTCTGTAGAAGGTATTCCTGTGCGGTGTATGGG
>PWLK01000077.1 GCA_003560545.1 Candidatus Woesearchaeota archaeon
ATCCGTCACTTGTCCCTTTCCATGCTTCGAGGAAAGCAGATATTATTCCTATGTATGATTGTTTTTGTTCTTCCCTTGTTCTTTCTGCGAGCTCTTCGAATTCCTCTATTAGTTCCTCGTAATCCTTTAATTGGCTGATTCTTTCTATGAAGTCTTCCCTTGTTATGTACTCTTCTTCCTCTGCTTTCTCCGCATACGTTTCAAGGATACCAAGCATATCTGTTAATAAGATTTGGACTTCCTGTTCCTTTAATGATTCTGCTTCGCTTATAGCTCTTTTTATCGTTATATTTGTGAGTCTTTCGCTTGCAAGGCTTTTTATCCTGCTTGGAAGGTTGTGGGCTTCATCAACTATTATAACAGCATCCTCAACTTCCTTGCCTGTCTTTCTTAGGAAGGACTCTCTTATCCTTGGATGGAATAAGTAGTAATAATCTGCGATTATTACCTTGGATTCTTTTCCTAGGAGCATTGATGCTTCGTACGGGCATATGTTGTGTTTCTCTGCTACTTTCAACAGCTCCGTTGTGGTGACTGGGCTTTCTTCTTTTAGTTCGGATAAAGCAGTTTTTGTGTTAAAAGAGAGGTCTTCGCCTTTCTTTAAGTTGCTGTAGAACGAGCATTTTCCTTCTTCTCTCAAAGCCTTGCAGTATTCCACGAAATCCCTTTGACCCAGGACTTTTACCCCGGGTTGCAGGCACATGTGCTTTTTCCCGATAATATCTACAGTTACAAGTCTTACGCCGTGCCTGTTTTTTATCTCTCTTACTGTGTCCAAGGCTATCTTGTGCTGGGTGTGCATGCTTGTAAGGAAGAAAATGGTTTTATTGGTTTTTAGGGTGTTGCTTATTGTTGGTGCGATGCTCGCCGCGGTTTTTCCCAGGCCGGTCGGTGCGTGTGCGATTAGGTTCTTGTTGTTTTTTACTGCTTCATCTATTTCGCGCATTAGTTCGCTTTGGATGTCCCTGACGTTTTCGTGTGGGAAGAAAGTTACTGACATTACGAACAGGAATAATCTTGTTTTTATAAAGATATCTTACTTCTTTTTAACCTTGTCCCGGGCTTTGTCGAATAGTTTCTCGGCTTCGGTTTTGAGTTTTTCAAGGCCGCTTTGTACGGCTGGCTCTGTTTTTTTGAGCATCTTGCTTATTTCTTTGTTGTATTCCTGGGTTACGAAGTGCATGTTTTCTATCTTGTTCCCGTATGAGTTGAAGAATACCATGTCTTCTATTGGCTTTTCCTCTTTTTCCCTGGGTTCCTCGTCTGGGTATCCTATTGGGATTATTGCTTGTGGCCTTGCATGTCCTGGTATTCCTAGCAAGTCATTAACGTAGTCTTCATCAAAAGATCCCACCCAGCAACTTCCTAGTTCTAGGTTGTGTGCTGTTAATAGCATGTTTTGTATTGCGGCTGCTGCGTTCTGCGTGGTGTACAGGCGTTCTCCTCTTATCCCGTAGTGTGCTTTGGCTTTTTCCAGGTCTGCGCATACCACGATTATTAGTGGAGCGGTGGTTATCCAGTATTGTTCGGTGCAGTGTTCTGCTATTTTTCCGATTAGGTCTTTGTCTGTTATGACTATGAACCTGTAGTCTTGTGTGTTTCCCGCGCTTGGGGCTTTTGTTGCTGCTTCGAGTATGGCTGTGACTTTGTCGAATTCGACGGGTTTCTGCAAATACTTTCTTATGCTTCTCCTTGTGTTTATGCAGTCTCTTGCTTCCATTTTATTTCAGTTTTGTTCCGCACATATGGCAGTAGTTGCTCGTGCTGTAGTGCCTTGTTCCGCACGTGTTGCATGTTATGATCTTTCTTTTTTCTATTGTTTCCCTTATCTTTTTTTCTTCCTCGCTTATATTTGTTTCTTTTTTCGGTTCTTCCTTGTTGTTTGTGATGTATTTCGTGATTATCTTGAATACTCCTATTGTTATGAGTACGATTCCTGCGTAGAAGAAGAGTATGAGGCCTTGGTTTTCTGTTCTTGCGTCCACGTATCTTGAGAACCATGCTATGGCTATTCCTGCTGCTACGAATACTATCCCAGGTATTTTCGCCATGTTCTCCTTTCTTTTTCTTCTGTTTTTATACTTTTTGAGCGAAAACAAATAACTTCAATATAGAAAATAATTATGTTTTTATAATCTGCTTCCCTGTCCTTACCATGAAACTCTTATTCATATGCAACCAGAACCAGAACAGGAGCAGAACCGCAGAAGAAATATTCAAAGGAGAATACGAAACAAAGTCTGCCGGGCTGTACAACGAAAAACCTGTTACCAAAGAACAGCTTGAATGGGCGGACACAATCGTAGTGATGGAAGAATCCCAGAGGAAAGAGATAAGCAGGAGATTCCCAGAAGCATACATGAAAAAAAGGATAATCTCCTTGGAAATACCAGATATGTACATTTACAACGACGAAAACCTTATACATATCTTAAAACAAAAAATGAACTCAGCCGTTAAGCCAGTCCTTTAACTGCTTTAACGCCTTCTTCTCAGAATAAAACATCTTCGTCTCAGCCACACCCATTTCAGGAAGCATTCTTGTAACCTTAAACTTTTCTTTGCCATCCTCATAAAACTTTTTTATGCTAACAACCCACTCAGCCATAAAACGCTATTAAGGAATTATTTTTATTATGAGTTCACTTCTAAAAACCGGAATCTTTCCGAGTAAATCGAAACACAAAATTATTTTATAATAAATAACATTACCCTGCTTTCATGAAACTCTTATTCGTATGCAACGCGAACATGAGCCGAAGCCCAACAGGGGAAGAAATCTTCAAAGAAGAGCACGAAACAAAGTCCGCCGGGCTTTTATCAAAGGGGAATCCTGTCACAGAAGAGCTTTTGGAGTGGGCTGACAAAGTGTTCGTAGTAGAAGAATGGCAAGTCCAGGAACTCAAAAACAGGTTCCCAGGCGTAAACCATAAGAAAATCATCAACTTAGATATTCCTAACGATTATTTCTACATGCAGCCTGAACTCCAGGATTCGATAAGAAGAAAAGCAAAGCCATATTTAAATACTACTCAACAATAATAACAAAATTTATAAATGTTGTTTGCTTACATACAAGGATGGCAGGACAAAAACCAAAAAATTGCTATGAGATGAACGACAAAGCTTCAACGATGACATCCAGATTAAAAGAAACAGAAGAATTCGAACACTTGTCTGATATTTTGCATACGCTTCAAGAGTATCATCACGATACATTTGACAAACTAACTGACAAGTACGATATGGACTCACAAGATGTTGAAAGCTTAGCTCTTGAAATGGTATTAAAAAACCATAGCTATTACAGGTAGAATAGCACACCAAAAGAACGCTTGGCAAGCTTGAAAAATTAAATCTTACATTTAAATACTACTCAGTAGTAATGACAAAATTTATAAATGTTTTTTCTCTCCTCGTAAGAATGAGTGTTAAAGACCTAGAAAAACTCGCAAAAGACCTGCCAGTTGAGGACGTAAATCTTGCAGAAAAAGCAGCGATGAAAATATTGCTGGAATCCTATAAGCTAGAAGGCAATCCGACCATAAAAATACTGACAAACAATGATTACGAAGAAAAAAACTTTTCTCCCCTATCACTAATATTAAGCCAGGGGTACGCAAACGCAGCCAGGATGCTGGGCTTCAACAACGAAGTGCTGCTAACTCCTTCAAAAAAACAGACAGAGCCAGTATCCCTGGAAGAGCTACAATTCATACAAGACACAAAAGAAAACGACTTAGTGCTATTCGTTGTAAACAATAAGCCAGGCTCATACTCAAAAACCCTTGGGGAAAACAAGACTGCCTCAAAAATACTTATCGAAAACAAAGCAAGATACGGCCA
>PWLK01000016.1 GCA_003560545.1 Candidatus Woesearchaeota archaeon
CAGCCGAGCGCTTCGACGAGGCCTTCCCGTACGGCCGTCGGCCGAAGGTCGAGTTGTTGTGGCGTTTGGGTGTGCCGGGACCGTGGAACCGTTGGAACGACGATCCTTGGGACCAGCCGCGAAACCAGCCGTCGACCGAGGCCGGAGCGTTCGGCGTGGCGGGCTGGGTCGCCCGGCTGGCGTCGGGTGCGGCGCATCTCGAGCGCGCGACCACCGAGAGCTTCAAGAACCGCGGGCGCGTCCGCCAGGACGCGATCATCAGCACCATCGACCGCATCGACCGCCGTGTCCACGGTGTTCCAGCCGACGCCGACCCGGACGGACTCGGGCTCGTCGCCTTCGAGCCCGCTGCCATCGTCGCAGCGCGCGCGTCGTACGCGGCAGGTACCCCCGCTCCCGTCCTGGAGCGTCTGCTCGCCGACGCGGCCGAGGCGGCGCGGCGCGGGCCGTACTCGGTCGTCGACAAGACGACGCTGCCGCCCTCGGGTGATCGGCACGACTACTGGCACCCTGCCCCGTACTGGTGGCCGACCCCCGCCACGCGTGACGGCTTGCCGTACGTGAGGCGCGATGGCGAGCGCGTCCCGGGGACGCGCATGTACGAGCCCGACAGCGACCGCTACGACCGGACCCGGCTGCAGCGGTGCCTCGACGACACCACCGCGCTCGCCCTCGCGGGCACGATCGCAGGGCGCGACGACCACCTCGAGCGGGCCGCCCTGCTCGTGCGACGCTGGTTCCTCGATCCGTCGACGCGGATGCACCCCCACCTGCGCTACGCACAGGTGCGCATGGGCCATCGCGGTAACGAAGGCACCAGCTTCGGAATCATCGAGATGAAGGACCTGTATTACGCGCTCGATGCCGTACGGATCCTCGAGCGGAGCGGCGCCCTCACCGAGCAGGACATGGTCGGCATGCGGGAATGGCTGGCACGGTACCTGGCGTGGCTCCAGACGAGTCCGCAGGGTGTCAGCGAGCGGTTGGCGCCGAACAACCACGGCATCTACTACGACCTCCACACGGCCGCGGTCATCGCGTTCCTTGGCGACGAGACGGCGCTCCGCGACGTGCTCTTGCGGGCCGAGGGCCGCCTCCACGGCCACTTCGATCGCCACGGCGATCAGCCCCACGAGCGCGAGCGACCCATCGCGGCGCACTACTACCTCTTCAACCTGCAGGGCTGGCTCCACCTCCTGCAGCTCGGTGCGCGCTACGGGTTCGTGCCCTCGCGCTTCGACGTCGCCCCGTACGACCACCTCGAGCGCGGCGTGCGTCGCCTGTTCGACATCGCCGGTCCGGGCTGGCCGTACGCTCAGCAGGAGGACGTGGACTGGGAGCGGCTCGGTCCGCTGGCGTCGACGGCGATCCGCGTCGGGCTCGGCGACCACGTCGGCGAGCGGTGGCGTTCGCTCGATCGTGAGGCCTGGCTCGCCGCGACCGAGCGCTTCGACCCACACGACGGCGTGATGCCGTACTGGAACCTCGCGTGGTACGTGGCGCCGGTGCGTCGCGGCAGCGGTACGAACGGGCCGGACGGTCGCTGATGCTTCGCCGGATGCGTGTGCGATCGAGGAAGGCCACTCGACACTGGTTCGCTGGCCTCGTGGTGTGTGCGATCGCGGTGAACGCCATGCAGTTCGGCGCCATCGAGGATGCGGCGAGACATAACTACCGTGCCCTGTACCGGTATGAGACGTACGACCTGTTCGACATCGCCATCGCCAGGGATCTCGCAGCGCGTCGCAACGTCGGCCCGTACGTCTACTTCGGTCGCCTCTTTCCCGGGTCGGTCGTCACGTATCCCACGAGCGGGGTCGACATCTGGTTCGATTTCGCGCCCAGCATGCGTACCTTCGGAAGAGCTTCGGAGCTTCGGCGCGTGGACTACGACCCTACCGCTCTCGTGCGGGTCCCCGACCTGGGCGCGTACCGCACTCCAGCTTCAGCCTTCGCGCCAAGGAGTGGTGTGGTCACGACCGTTCTCGACGAGCGGGTCGGGTACTACGCTTCGGCGCCGAGTGCACGTGAGTTCATCGTCGTCACGCCCGATGGACCTCCTCAGCGCGAGGGTCACATCGCGTTCGTCGATGTCGCGCTCCTCGACGCTCAGACACGCACGACGTTGGGGATGCCGTGAGCGAGTTCGTCGTCATCGTGCTCGTGCATCTCAGCGGCTGGGCGCTCCTTCGCGCCCTCGGTCTGCGCGACTGGGGCGCGGTGCCGCTGGGCTTCATCGCCGGCGTCTTCGGCGTCATCGTGCTGACCTTCGCCTTCGTGGTGGCAGGTGCAGACACCACACCATCGTCGGTGCTGACCGCGCTCGCGCTCGTTGGCGGCGTCGCGCTCGTGCTGCAGCGGCGGGTGCTCGATGCCGCGGCGTACCTCACCGTTGCTGCGACTTCGGTCGGGCTCGTAGGCGCCGTGGTCGTCCTACGTGAGGCGCACGTGGTCTCGTACCACATCGACAGCTTCCGCTACCTCATGTCGGCCACGTTGCTCGCCAGCAACACCTTCGGTGAGTTCGCGACGGCCAACCTCCTCACCAAGCGCATGTTGGTGACCCCGGCGATGCACTCGCTGGCGCACGCCTACGGCGAGCACTACGTGCGCTCACTGACGCCGCTGCTCGCGATCGCCTGTCTGGGGGCGCTGACGTACGTCCTGGTCACATATCATAGCCGTGCGGCCACCAGGCGCCCCGTTGCGATCGCCTGGCTCGCCGGTGTGCTCGCTGCGGCGCTACTGCTGTCGATCAACCGATACGTGTTTCACGCTGTCTACATCAACGCGCATCTGACGGTCGGCGCTGCGCTGCTCATGACGGCTGCCGGGGGGCTACTGCTCGTCGGGCAGCGCCTCACGCGTCACGAGCGGCCAGCCGTGACCGTGCTCGTCGCGCTCTCGCTGGCCGTGACGATCGTTGGTCGACCCGAAGGGTTCCTGTTCGCGGGTATAGCGTTGTTACCGATCGTGTTGGCGCGGGAAGTGACGTTGCGCGAGCGCGCGCTGCTGACCATCGTGTATGGAGCGTCCATGCTCGGCTGGCACGGATACGTCTGGCTGACGCTCGGTTCGCGAGCAACGCTCGAGTCGATTGGACCTGCTGTGCTCGGCGCGCTCGTTCTGCTCGCCGCACCCCTGCACACCCTGCCTGGGCTGACGACCGCACGGCGGGTGCTGCTCACCGTGGTGTTCCTAGCCCTGACCGTGACGTTCAGCGGCTTCTCCGTCTTGCGCTTCGATCCCCTGCAGCGAAGCCTCGTTGCCACCTACCAGAACGTCGTCGCAGGCGCCGGCGGATGGGGCCTCTCGCTCTTGATGCTCGCACCGTTAGCCGTCGTCGCGGGCACGGTTGCGCTGCGCCGCGAGCCGAGCGCAGACGTCGTCTGGTACCCCCTTGCATCATCGCCACTGTTGTTCTTCCTCCTCGTGTTCTTGCGCGAAGGCGCGTTTCGGGTCGGCGACGGTGACTCCCTGAACCGCATGCTCATCCAGGTCGTTCCGCTCGCGGTGCTCCTCGTCGGCATCGGGATCGGTGCGACGCGCACGCCAGGCTTGGCGGACGCTGCGGAGGGGTCGTTCAAAGGGGAGGCGGACGCGTGAAGCTCATCATCCAGATCCCCTGCTACAACGAGGCCGACACCCTCGGCGTGGCGCTCGGCGCGTTGCCCCGCGAGGTGCCCGGCTTCGACGTCGTGGAGTGGTTGATCGTGGACGATGGCAGCACCGACACCACCGTCGACGTCGCGCGTGCGCACGGTGTCGACCACGTCGTGCGGCATACCAGAAACAAGGGCCTGGCGCGGGCCTTCATGACCGGCATCGATGCAGGTCTCAGGCTCGGCGCCGACGTGATCGTGAACACCGACGCCGACAACCAGTACCACGCCGGCGACATCCCGGCTCTCACCGAGCCGATCCTCGCGGGCCGTGCCGAGATGGTGATCGGCGCGCGCCCGATCGCATCGATCGAGCACTTCTCGCCGGTGAAACGCGCGCTGCAGCGCTTGGGTAGCTGGGTGGTCCGTGCCGCAAGCGGTACCGCCGTTCCCGATGCGCCGAGCGGCTTTCGGGCCATCAGCCGAGCGGCCGCGCGTCGCCTGGTGGTGTTCAACGACTACACCTACACGTTGGAGACCATCATCCAAGCCGGGCAGCGCGACATCGCGGTCGAGTCGGTGCCGGTGCGCGTCAACGACGATTTGCGGCCGTCCCGCCTGGTGAAGAGCATCCCTTCGTACGTGCGGAGGAGTGTCGTCACGATCGTTCGCATCTTCGTCGTCTATCGTCCCTTTCGCTTCTTCGCCACCATCGGCGCGCTCCTGCTCGGCACGGGCGTCCTGCTCGGGATCCGCTTCCTTTGGCTCAGCGCCACGGGGCGTTCGGGCGGGAACGTCCAGTCGTTGATCCTGGCTGGGGCATTGCTCGTCATGGGTTTCCAGACGGTTCTGGTGGCGTTCCTGGCCGACTTGATCTCGGCCAACCGGAAGCTCCTCGAAGAGCTCCGTGCGGACCGCGCGATCGATGGCGGCACGTCCGCTGAGCGTGCGGACCGTGCGGCGCCAGGCGTGCGCGCAGGGGGCGAGGGACCGGGGACGTGAGCGGCGCGTCGCTGGTTCACCGCGTCGGTGACGCGTCGCGCCGCCTGCGCGTCCATGCTAGTGCCAGCGGTATCCGTGGTCGTCGACGAGGGCACGGACTCCCCGTTCCCCTCTACGTCAGCGTGACGTCCTACCCACGGCGCTACCCGGTGTTGGCGATCACGCTCCGGTCGCTCCTCGTGCAGTCGTTGCGACCCGACGGCGTGCTGTTGTGGGTGACGGACGAGGAACGCAACGCCCTACCCAGCGACGTGTTGCGGCTCGAGCGCCATGGCCTCACGATTCGTTCGGGCGGCGCGGACCTACGCTCCTACGCCAAGCTCGTCTTCACGCTGGAGGCGCATCCCGAGGCCGTCGTCGTGACGGCCGACGACGACACGTACTACTGGCGGCGCTGGCTCGAGTCGCTGGTCGCAGCGCACCGACGCGAACCCCGTTCGATCTGGAGCCACCGGGCGCACTGGATCACCGTGGAGCCGAACGGATCACCCAGGCCGTACGCGTGCTGGGAGCACCGCACCGCGCGCGTCGATGGCGACCGGCTGTTCCCAACCGGCGTTGGAGGCGTGTTGTACCCGCCTGGTGCGTTGCACCCGGACGCCCTCGACCGCGACGCGTTCCTCCGGCTCGCTCCGCAGGCCGACGACCTCTGGTTCTACTGGCAGGCCAAGCGGGGGGGTACGCCGGCGCGGCGCCTACCGACACGGCGTCCGCTGCGAACCTGGATCGGTGCCTCACCCGGCTTGGCGGAGGGCAACGTGGGACGCGCGCAGAACGACGCGCAGCTTGCGGCCCTCGTCGCGGCGTACGGCCTGCCCTGGCACGCCGAGGTCCCGCCGCGCCCATGAAGGTCCGGCCGCCGGCTCCAGGAGGTCCGGACGGCGACGGCCGAAGATCCTCCGGGCTCTGGTCCGCGATCGGTTTGAGCGTCATCGGTCGGTACGGGGCGTACGCCGCCAACATGGTGACGCTGATGGTGTTGGCGCGGCTGTTCGCGCCGGAGCACTTCGGTGTCATCGCGGCCGTCCAGGTCGCGTACACCTTCGGCATGATCCTGGCGGAGTCGGGCCTCGGTCCTGCCGTCGTGAACCTCGAGCGCTTGTCGCCTCGCGATCGCGATGGGGTCTACAGCGTGACCGTCCTGCTCGGCATCGCTGCGGCAGCGCTGCTGTACCTGGCGACACCCGGTTTCGTCGCGTTCTATGGCGAAGAGCGCCTCGCCATCGTGACGCCGTTCGTTGCGTTCGCGCTGGCCTTCGCCGGCGCCTCGATCATGCCCGTGGCCCAGCTGCAGCGCGAGCGGCGCTTCATCGTGATCGGTGCCTCCGAGGCGATGGCCGAGATCGTGTCGAGTGGGGCGAGCGTCGTTCTCTTGATCACGGGGGGCGATCCGATCGTTGCGTTGGCGATCCGGATGCCGCTGCGCATGTTCCTTCGGTGGTTCGGCACGTACGTCGCGTCGGCGTCGACGGCGTTCGGGCGACCTCGGCTCGGAACGCACCTCGGTGCCGTGCGACCGATGCTGGGGTTCTCGCTGCACCAGTTCGGGTTCAGTGTCGTGAACTTCTTCGCCCGCAACCTCGACCAGATCCTGGTGGGTCGCCTGCTCGGGGCGACCGCCCTCGGCGTGTACGAGCGCACCTACCAGTTGATGCGCTACCCGTTACTGCTCATGACCTTGGCCATGGCCCCCGCCATTCAGCCTGTCGTACGCACGCTGCGCGACGATCCGGCCGAGGTCGTGCGCCTCCACGTGCAGTTGACGCGCTTCCTCGCGTGGGGCGGCGTCGTCGCCTCCGCGGTCGCGGTGCTCGGAGCCGAGGTCATCGTTTCGGTCGTCCTCGGGCCGGCGTGGGGCGACGTGGTGGGTGTGCTTCGCGTGCTCGGAGTCGCGATCGCGGTGCAGGTGGTCACGTCTTCGTCCGGGGCGTTCTTCCAAGCCTTCGGCAACACGCGGCTGATGTTCTTCGACGGCATCGCTTCCACGGTGGTGATGATCGCCGCGATGGTCCTGGGCTTGCGCGACGGTTCGCTCGAGCAGCTCGCAGCAGCCCTCGCCGTCGCGTTCCACCTCAACGCCGCCAAAACCTTCTGGTTGCTCTACCGTCACGTCTTCCGAGCCAGCCCGCGGCCCTTCTTCGCGAGCATGACCGTACCGCTGTTGCTCATCGCGCTGCTTGCGGTCTCGGCGGGTAGGCTGACGTCATGACGGCTGGACCGACGACGGTGGTCTACACGTGCATCACGGGTGGGTACGACACCTTGCGGTCTCCGAGCGTGGTCGATCCGGGCCTCCACTACGTCGCGTTCGTCACCCGCGACCAGCCCGGCGCAGGGGTGTGGGAACTGCGGCACATCGACATCGATGCGCGCCTCGGTCCGGTGAAGACGGCCCGACGTGCGAAAGTCCTCGCGCACGAGGTGCTTTCCGAGTTCGATCGCAGCATCTGGATCGACGGCAACATCGACGTCCACGGAGACGCGCTTGCACCGTTCGAGCGTTGGCCGGGGGAGCCGCTCCTCGCGTTCCGGCATCCCAAACGTCGTTGCACCTACGACGAGGGACGCGCCGTCGTGGCCCTCGGTAAGGAGACGCGCGAGGTCGTCGAGCGGCAACTCGAGCGCTATCGCGTCGAGGGTTACCCACGTGGGCGCGGGATGATCGAGTCGAACGTGCTCCTACGCGATCACCGAGACCAGGACGTGCGCCGCCTCATGGAGCGTTGGTGGTTCGAGATCGAGCATGGCAGCGCACGCGATCAGCTCAGCTTCGATTACAGCGCGTGGGCGACGGGCGTCGCGTACGCGACGATGGGCGAGAGCCACAGCCGCGGTGCGAGCGACGCGTTCCGCATGCGCAGTGGCCATTCGCGCCGCCGCAGTTGGCGCGAGCGGGTCCGTCGCCTGCTCGCGAAGCTGCGCGACCCCTCCCTATGAGTGCGCCATTGTGGTCGGTGGCGCTGGCGACCCACAACGGAGCGCGCCACCTGGAAGCGCAGCTCGACAGCATCGCGACACAGCGCCTCTTGCCCAGCGAGCTCGTGGTGTACGACGACGCGTCGACGGACGGCACGCCGAGCATCCTCGCGACCTTCGCGTCCACGGCGCCGTTCACCGTGCGCGTCGAGCGCGGTGGCACGCCGCTGGGACCAACGCGAGCCTTCGATCGTGCACTGGCGCTGTGCCAGGGCACGTTCGTGGCGCTCGCCGATCAGGACGACGTGTGGTACCCGAACAAGCTCGAGCGACTGACGAGCGCCTTCGATGCCGCACCGCGTCTGCAACTCGTGATCCATGACCTCGCGTACGTCGACGCCGCCTTGCGACCCATCGGGCAATCGAAGCTCGCACGGATGCGCCGCTTCGCCGACCCCGAACGCGAGTACGTCACCGGCATGGCCTCCGCCGTCCGCGGTCCGTTCCTCGCGTCCTGCTTGCCCGTTCCGGAGGTGCGAGGCATCGTGCACGACGGGTGGTTGCATTGGTGTGCCGAGGACCTCGCAGCCAAAGCGATCGTCCGGGAGGTGCTCGCCTCGTACCGTCGTCACGACACGAACGCCACCGGTGCCGCACCGCTCAACGCTGCGCGGCGCGTCGGTCGGATGCATTTCCTGCGGCACTACCTCGGCGCCGCCCTGCGAGGCGAGCTACCCGAGGTCGATACGCTCCTCGCGCAGGAGCAGGAGCGACTCGCGTGGCTCGAACGGACGGCTGCGGCTCACGTGCACGCTGAGCGGTGTGACGACGATCGTGTGCGACGGCGGCTCGCCCTGCGTCGCGATGCCGTCCGCGCGGCCCACGAGCGCGTGCGCACGGTGCGCTGGCCGCGCTGGTCGCGGCCCTGGCGTATCGCGTCGCGTGCGCTGCGCGGCGACTACCGGCATCTCAAGGGCTTGCGCGGCGCGACGCTCGACCTGCTCACGCCCCGTCGGGTGGCGCCTCGCTGAGCGCCCCGCGGTCGCGCCGCGTCCCGGCGGCTCGAACCAGTTCGACCCACCGCGCGCCGACGGCCTCGGCGCTGATGGACGCCATGAGATCGGCGTGCAGGTCCCGAGGGAAGCGGCGCTGGAGCATGGCGAGCACGGCGTCGGCCAGCGCGAGCGCGTCGCCGGCCGGGATGAGCGCCACGCCCTCTCGGTCATCACCGACCAACTCGCGCATCGCCGGCGAGTCGCGCGTGACGAGCGGGCGACCAGCGGCGAGCACCTGGAACACCTTGTTCGGGATCACGCGTGCAGCCTTGCCGGACGTGCCGAAGATACCGAGGCACACGTCGGCGTGCGCGATCCACGTCGCGAGATCGCCGTACCGGACCCACGCGTGGCGTTCTACGTTCGCCAGACCCCGTGCACGCAGGCGCTCGTCGACGGACGCCGCCTCCTGGCCGGTGCCGACCAGCACCCAACGAACGTGCGCATCGCGCAGCAGCGTCGCGGCCTCGACGATCGTCTCCACGCCATGGAGCGGGATGAACTGACCGTAGAACAAAACGGTGGGGGGGTCCGCATCGCCGCGTGTGGACGATGCTGCCGCGGCCGGGCGCGTGAAGGCATCGTCTTCCACGCCGACCATGACGCTCGCCAGACGTGATCGCGGCAGACCGAAGCTGCGTTCGAACAGGGCGGCGTGAGCGTCGGTGTCGAGGACCACGCAATCGGCGGCGCGGCAGGCCAGCCACTCCAACGCGTAGAGCGCGAGCGCCGCGGGGTGGCATGACCCGACCATGCGACGGTCGTGCACCACGGTGTCGTGCAGCGACAGGAACGCGTCCCATACGATCGGCACGCCCTTTAGGCGCGCCCACGGCCAGAGCACGAGCACGTCGATGGTGCCGAGGTAGCCGACCACCACGACGTCGGGCCGAGGCGAGCGGACGAAGCGGTACAGGAGCCCTGGATAGGACCGCAGCCACCGCCATGCCAGCGCCAGCCGACGTCGCAGTCCGCGCTCCTGGCTCTTGTCCTCGACCCCATCCCACACGGCGACGTGGACCTCGCGCAGCGATGCGTAGGCGCGCCTGAGCGCCGCTAGCATGATGCGCACACGGGGTTTCCCGGTGTCGTAGGTGCCCCACACCATCACCGTGGGCATGTGGTCCTGGGTGGCGTCCGGCACGGCGCCCATCGTAGGTCAAACGGCCGGGGTCCGGGGCCGAGGCGGTAGGCTGAAGCGTCGATGCACCCGTCTGCGCCGCGTCCGAGCGTCCTCCACGTGGTACCCACGGCACGTGCCGGCGGGGCGGAGGCGGTCGCGACGACCTTGACGGCGCGGCTCCCCGAGCGTGGCATCGAGACCGAGTGCGTCGTGTTGCACGGGACCGACGGCGGGCTGCCCGGGGTGCGGTCGCTGGGGCGCCGTCGTTCGAGCGATCCACGCCTCGTCGCCGACCTGCGCCGCTGTTTGCGCGTACGCCTCGAGGCTGCGCCCTGCGTGATCGTCCACACGCATCTCGGCTGGCCGCTGTACCACGTGCGTCTTGCGGCTCGGGGCCTGAACGTCGTTCACGTCCACACCGAGCACAGCACCGGCAACGTCAGGCGACGTCCCGTCCTGCGCCCGTTCGAGCGGCGCATCTACCGCGGCTTGGCGACGGCGTTCGCCGTCTCGGATGGGGTCGAGCGTGCCTTGGCGGCATGGCTCGGCGACGCCGCACCGCCGGTCGAGGTCGTCTGGAACGGCGCGCAGCTTCACGGACCGTGCCATCGAGCGCCACCCGACGGGCGCGTACGGCTGGTGTCGGTCGGATCGCTCACCACGCACAAGGGGTTCGACGTGGCGCTCGAGGCCGTTGCGCTCGCGCGAGCGCGGGTCGAGGCGTACCGCCTCGTTGGCGAGGGACCCGAGCGCCGCGCGCTCGAGGAACGCGCGGCGAGCCTCGGTCTCGACGGGGTGGTCGAGTTCGTGGGGTGGAGCGACGCCGTCGCGGCGCATTTGTGCTGGGCGCACGTGCTGCTGGCACCGTCGCGGCGTGAGGGCTTCGGACTGGCAGCGGTCGAGGCCTTGTCGACCGGGATGCCCGTGATCGCTTCGAGCGTCGATGGACTGGCGGAGGTGCTCGTGGGTGCCGGGCCCGCCGCGAGGCTCACCGCGCCGGACGACGCCGCCGTCCTCGCGACGGCGATCGACGCCATCGCGGCGCTGCCCGCTGAGGGTTACCGCGCGCTTGAGGCGCCTGCGGTGCGCCAGGCCGAACGCTTCGGCATCGATGCGATGGTGGATCGCTACGCCGAGCGCTACCGCGTGTTGACGGCGCGTCGTGTGGGCGGCGGCCATGACTGACGGTCGTGGCCGCGAGCACGTCCTGCTCGCCACACTGCGCTTCGATCCCCACTACGGCGGCGTGGAGAACTCGCTGCGCGAGCTCGCGCGCCTGCTCAGCGGCGACGGGCACGCGGTCACCATCGTGGCGGGGGACGGCGCTCCGCCGGGCGCCAAGCGTCCGCCTGCGCGCAGCGAGGCGTACGGCGCGCGCGTGCGCCGCTTCCGCGCGTTCGGCGGCGTGCTCGTGCCGCTCTCGATCCTCGTCGCCGCGCTGCTCCTGTGGCGGCTCCGCCGTCGCGATCCACCGACGCGGATCGTGGCGCGGCATCACTACCTCGTGTGCGCGCTTTGGCTGGCGGGCTACCGGGAGGTCACCTACGTGGTGCCGACCGTCGTGGCCAGCGTCGACCGCACGGTCCGCGAGGTGCGCGATGCGCGCGGACAGCGTGGCCCGACGACCGGTCTGTCGCATGCCCTGCAGCGCTTCGCCTTGCGTCGCGCCGCGCGCGTCGTCACGCTGAGCGGCCTGATCGCCGATCAGGTCGCGCGCGAGGGGATCGCGCGCGATCGCGTGCTCGTGTGCCCGCCCGGCGTGCAGCGCGAGCGCTTCGCGCCCGTCGGCGACGATCGGCGCGCGGTGCTGCGTGCCGAGCTCGGCCTGCCGGAGCGTGGGCAGATCGCGGTGGCGCTCGGGCGCTTCGTGGCGGAGAAGGGCTTCGACCTCGCGGTGGACGCCGCGAAGCATCTGCCGACCGGCTGGACGCTGGTCCTGGTCGGCGACGGCCCCGACCGCGAGCGCGTCGCCGCACGGGTCGCCGCCACCGGCAGCGACGCCGTGCTGCTCCACGCCCCGACGCGCACACCCGAGCGCTACTGGCAGGCTGCCGACGTGGCCGTGCTCCCGTCGCGTTTCGAGCCGTTCGGTCAGGTGCTGCTCGAGGCCGTCGCGTCTGGCGCGACCGTGGCGGCGTTCAGCCGTGGCGCCGGCGTGCACACGGCCACCGAGGAGGTCTTCGAGCCGACCCCGGGGCTGGTGCGCTACGCGCATACGCTCGAGCCGCGCGCGTTGGCGGCGGCGATCGAGGCTGCCGCGCTGGCGCGCGCGGACCCGCTGACGGCCCGGGCGCGCGACGCCTTCGTGCGGCGCTACGACTGGCGGCGACTGGCCGACGTCGCGCTCGAGCGGGCCACGCTGCGGACCCGCGACGACCCCACGACCGTCACCGGCGGGGAGCAGCGCCGAGGCTGAGCCGCACGTGCTCGACGAACTGCGCACCGCGCAGCCGCATCTCCACGGAGGCGACCGCCGCGACGTCGAGGCCACGCAGCCGTCCGTCGCGCAGCGCGTCCCGCATGCGCCGAACGGGTGGCTTCAGCAACCGCAGCCCGTGCAGCAGAACGAGCGAGCGCGGCGTGGACGCCGGGTAGCGCCGGGCGAACTCGCCGCCGTAGACGCGCCGCGCCTTGGCCGCGAGATCGGCGACCCGCTCCCGGCTCGGGTGCGCGACCCGCACCGCGGGGGCGTAGCGGACGGGGAACCCCGCGGCCTGCGCCGCCCACCCCCAGGCGACGTCGCCGCCCGAGCGCAGGGACGCGTCGAACGGTCCGACGGCGTCGAACACCTCGCGACGCGCCCACATGTTGGCCGTCACCGCGGTGCCACGCTGCGCGAGGCGGTCCTGGCGGAAGCCGAAGGCGCGTTCGTGCAGCGCCGCCGCGCCCACGCGGCCCCGCACGGTGACCTCCACGTGACCGGCGAGGCGGGCCAGGCCCGCCTCGGCTGCGAACGCCTCGATGCCGGCCTCGACCCAGTCGGGAGCCGGCACGCAGTCGGCGTCGGTGAACGCCAGCAGCGCGCCGCGCGCCTCGGCCAGGGCGCGGTTGCGCGCCGCGTAGCTCCCCGGGGTCGGCTCGTGCAGCCAGCGGACGCCCGGTCGTGCCGGACCGGGCGCGGGCGGTGTGGGGCCGTTGTCGACCACGAGCACCTCGAAGCGTTCGCGCGGGAACGTCTGGCGGGCGAGGGCGTCGAGGCACGCAGCGAGCACGTCGCCGTCGCGGTACGTCGGCACGATCACCGACACCTCGGGGCGAGCGCTCACCCTTCGTCGTCCTCGAGGTCGGCGCCGCCCTGCTCGCCGAAGCGGGCCTCGTCGCGCTCGCGCAGCGCGTCGATCTCGCCCCAGCGCTCACGGACCCACACCACCCGGCCCCAGGCGAGCACCCGGCCGTCGGGAGCGAGCACGAGGTGGAGCGTGTCGCCGAGTTCCGCCGTCGGCTTGCCCGGTCGGATGAGCAGCGCGGGGGCGCCGTCACGCGCACGGTTCGCGAGGGTCGACGGCTCGAGCTCGCGTGCGTCGATCAGGCGCAGGACGGTTCCGACGTCTCGGTCGGGCGCCGACGTGGCGTCGCGCGGCCGCTCGTGCGCATCGCCGACGCGGAGGTTCGCGCGCAGTCCTTGCGCGCGCTCCGGATCGCCACCGGTGAGCGCGAGCGCGAACAGGCCCGCAGCATGCGACGACGGTGTGACGCGCGCGCTGACGGACCAGGCGCCGTGTTCGGGCAGCGCGGCCGGCAGCGTCACGCCAGGTTCACGCATCGCGTCGGGCGCACGCTGCAGCCGGATGCGCGCGGAGACGTCCCGGGTGCGCTCGGCGCGCATGACGCTGCGGTACGCGTACAGGAACGGGTAGTGGCGCGAGATCGTCGCGATTCCGACGAACACGTTGCGCGTCGCGCCCAACAGCACGCGGAGCACCACCATGAACGTGCCGAGCTCGACCAGGCCCATGCGCTCGTCGAGCACGCGGGTGACGAGGTAGACGAGGAGGCCGAAGGTCGTCGCGGCGGTCAGCAGTTGGCTCGCCAGGTCGGCACGGAGCGACGCCAAGAAGCGGTCCCGGAACGACGTGATCACGTGGCCGATCGCCGTCGCCTCGGTGGCGGTGTCGTTGGCGGGCGTCGCGGGATCCGATGTGCTGCGAGCCTCCAGCAGCGTCGCCATCTCGCCGCGTGCCGGTGCGACGGCGTCCTCGTAGCGCCGCGAGGCGCGCACGCCGCGCAGGTTGATGGCGTACATGATCGGCATCACCGTCGAGGCCATCACCAGGCTCGCGACGGCGGCGACCGGCTCGAGCACGAATAGGACGACCAACCCGCCGACGACGATCATCAGCGGCACCGGGACGTCGAGCCCCCGCTGGAGCGCCAACGCGCAGCGGCGGGCGTCGCCCGTGGCCAGCCGAACCAACGCTGCGCGCAGCCGACCGTCGGAGAGGTACGCGTTCGGCGGTAGCAGCGGAGCGTGCAGCGCGACGACGTCGGCCGCCACCTGACGCAGCAACTCGGCAGAGGCGACCACCGCCAGGCGTCGTGCGAGGTACACCAACCAGGCGCCGAGCGCGACGATGAGCGCTGCGAGCGCGGCGCCCAGCGAGAGCATGCCGCGCTGGGACGGGTCGACGGCGAACCACGTCAGCTCGATCACGGTCCCCCGCTCCAACGCCGAGAGGATCGCGTACACGACCCCGAACCCGAGCGAGAGCGCCACCAGACCCGTGCCCGAGGCCGCGATCAACAGGGCGAAGCGGCGCGGCTGCTGCCGCGCGGTGCGCGCGAAGAACCATGCGATCGTCCCGAGGAAGCGCTCGGTTTGGCGGAGGACGCGGCTCAGTACGCCCCCTCCCGCCGCAACACGACGTCGACGGTGCGCGCGAGGATGACGGCGTCGAGCCAGATCGACCAGTTGCGGACGTAGTACGTGTCGTACTCCACGCGCTCAGGGTACGGCAC
>PWLK01000017.1 GCA_003560545.1 Candidatus Woesearchaeota archaeon
AACATAGATTTGCTGAGAAAATATGCTTTTGTAAGAAGACCAACCGGAGGCACAGCTATACTGCACGATAAAGATTTCACGTATTCTTTATCTATAAAAAAAGAATTTTTATCCGAAAACGTTTTGGAATCATACAAGCAGATAGTTACAGGAGTTCTTTATGGTCTGACACATTTGGGATTAGAAGCAAAGTTCAGGGATGAAAAAAGGGAAAGGAAAACTATGAGTTGCTACTCGAACATAAACCCTTATGATATTCTTGTAAACGGAAAAAAAATTTCTGGGAACGCACAATCAAGAGACATTGATGGAATAATATTACAGCAAGGTACCATACTAGTAAAACCCTATAACTCTGAAAGCATGGCAGACATATACAGCTACAAAGGAGAAGAAAGAACAGAATTCCTGGACAAAACAAAAAACGGAATTATAAGCCTCGAGGAGGCTCTCGAAAGAGAGACGAATTTCAAAGAAATAGAAAACCATATGCTTAAAGGATTCGGAGAAGCCTTTGAAAAACTAGGAATAACGATAAAAAAAGGAGAGCTCAAAGAAGAAGAACTGGAAATCGCATCAGAACTGAAAAATGTTTACTTGTCAGAACGATGGAATTACGAAGGAAAAAGAAAATAGTCATTCAAGGTAAATTTCTAATTCTTTTCTCTTAGCCGGGTTTAAGGATACGTGCTTTCCATAAGATGCGTGCTTTTCCAGCAAAAGACCTTCTTTTATTAGTTCTTCTGCAGCTTTCTTAATATCTCCTTTGAAGTGGCCTGGCAAGCCTTTTTTCAGGTTCTCTACATCTGTATGCCTTCCACCTATATAGCCATGGTGGAATAATTTTTTTACTATGAACCCTTTGGCTTTCTCCACATCCATGTCCGGGAGTAGTAATAACTTGTTTTTAAGCGTGGCGCGTGCACGTGACCAGTGAAATCAATTACAAAAAATGTAATTGATAACAACAAAATTTATAAATAATATTTTCTTTCCTGGAAACACAATGGAAGAAAAAACAATCTTCGTAAAAACATTTGGAGACTACCCTTTAATCAAAATACTGGACTTCCTAATATACTCCAGGGATTACGATTACCCAATAACAGAAATCGCGAAAAACTCAAATGTAAACTTCCAGACACTCAAAAAAATATGGCCTAAACTCGAAAAAGAAAAAACCGTTGTGAAAACCAGAAGAATAAAAGGAATGAACTTATACAAAATAAACACAGAAAACCCAGTGGCTAAAAAACTCATAAAACTAAACAACGACTTAATATGGGAACAAACAAATAAAAAAGAAATAAAAATTTAGCCCTAAGAACCTGCATGCATGCCTAAACCCATTCTCTCACGCATTCGCTCATGAAAAGACGCTCTGTGCATAGGCTCTCTTTCTAAACCGAGATCTTCTCTTAATTCAGCTAGGCGCTCGTAGTCACCATTCATTTTGGCTTCATGCATTTCCCTGAAAAGCTCAAAGTTTCCCTCATCCAAAGACCTGAACATCCGGCCATGCATCGGCAAACCGTTTTCTTTTCTTATTTTAATCCACTTCTCATAGTCACCAGAGTCCATAGCAGACACCAAGCGATCATGAATTTCTTCATCGTATCTAGGCTTCTCTGTCCAGTCACCGCCACGAAGAGCGAGGACGCTTAAAGCAGCCAAGCTGACAAGGAACACTCCTCCCACAATCAATAAAAAGTTGTACAAAACCTTGTTTTTCATTTTCAAGTACCTCCTGGTTAAAATATACTAATGGTTACATATGTATGAAACCATATTATTAAATTGCTGAAACCAAGAAAAAAAATAGTGAAACTTTGTTAAAGCTATAGGAAGAAATATAAATAGTAATTAATTGATTAATAGCACTTTGAACCAAAAAACAATTCTGGCAATATTAATCGGAATATCTTTCTTATTACTAATAGGCGCAGTAGTGTTCTACGTGGAAAGCACTATGAGCATAAGAGATATAGACCCGTTAGAACTGGAATTAATGGAGCGCGAAGAAATAATACAGTACGTCTACGAGGAACAGGCCAGAGCCGGAGTTTCTTATTATTACTTCATACCAATATTCGGTTTCTTCGGAGTGGCAATAGGAGCGGCAATATTCTTCTTGTTAAGCAAGGAAACCGAGAAAATAGAGAGCAGGGCTGAGCACAGCGCAGAAACCATCCTTAAGCTCTTAAGTGGTGAGGAGAGGAAAGTAATTCGAAAAATACTTGAAGGGCATGGAAGGATCCCCCAGGTTGAGATAACCTACCTTGAAGGATACACTAAGGTGAAAGCGCATAGAATCCTTGATTCCCTTGAAAGGAAAGGCATAGTTACCAAGGAAGCACTTGGAAAAACACGAATCGTGAAACTCGATAAAGAACTATACGAATTGTTAAAATAAAAAAAATTAGTTTTCTTCTAAGTCAGTACCCCTAATAAAGTCAAGGAACTCCTCAGATTCCTCTTCTAAAATAACCGCTTCCTGCACCAGCAACGGAACAATTCGCTCCGCATAATAATTGTACTTAGCCATCGAAACACCTCCCACCAATTAAAAAATTAAAAAAAAAAGAAAAATTAATGTTTAGAACTTATCTAAAGGCGAACCTTTGATGAGTTCTTTCCCTGCTCTCCTGAATACTTAGGGATGCTTCGCTCTTCACAGGACCAACTCCTAATCCAAGCTCAGACCTGATCTCGCCAACCCTCTCCAGGTTTCCACCAGCCCTAGCTTCGTGAAGCTGTAAAAGCAAGCCAAAATTGCCTTCATTCAGTGCCTGAGCAAGCCTCCCATGCATTGCCAAGCCATGTTCAGCCCTTAAAGCAGCCCATGCATTGTAATCACCTGCAAGAATTGCATCTGCCAATTCCTCGTTGACTCCACAACCATCCGCCTTAGGCTCCAGCCAATTACCGTTCTGCTGCGCGAGAGCAGAAGCCGCTGCAAGGCTTACGAGGAAAACTCCTAGTAAACCCATCAAATGCTTGTTCTTCTTCATTTTCTTTTTCCTCCAAAGGCAAAAAACTCTTGTTCCTGCCATAGTTACAATAGGATGAAACCATACTATTAAGTTGCGAGAACCAAAACAAGGAATCGTGAAACCGAAACAATTAAATAAATCATATCAATAATTATTGATATGAATGATGTTCTTTTGCTGAAAATGATGGGAAGCGAGACCAAGTACAAAATACTAAACGTGCTCAGAAAAGGAGAGAAATGCGCGTGCGAAATACCAGAGCTGATAGGAACCACGCAGTCAAACACATCCATGCAACTCCAAGAACTGGCAAGGAATCACGTTATAGAGGCCAGAAGGGATGGGAAAAAAATGATTTACAAAATAAAAGAGCCAAGAATCCTAAAAATATTCAAAGCGATAAAGGTGGAAACGTGATTATAAGAGTGGTAGGCCCAGGATGCAGTAAATGCAAAAGACTGCATGAAAGGATAAAAAAACTCGTTGAAGAAGGAAAAATAGAAGCAGAAGTAGAGTATAGCACGGACATAAACGAACTAATAAGCAACGGCGTCCTAGGGAGCCCCGCCATATTCAAGAACGGAAAAGTAAGATACGTAGGAAGCCCAACAGATGAAGAAACCCTGATAAAAGTCCTGAAAGAGTGAAAATTGTGAGAGAAAGAAACATAATCATAATCACAATCCTAGTATTCCTAGCAGTATTCTTCATGCCCGTAAACGCGGAATGGTTCGAGAAAAGCGTGTTCTCAGGCCTCGCACTCCTCCACGAATACGCGAAGTACCACACACTTACATGCTTACTCCCTGCTTTATTCATAGC
>PWLK01000058.1 GCA_003560545.1 Candidatus Woesearchaeota archaeon
GCTGCGAAAACACCACTGCGTCCTGCCTGGCGCAGGTTCATCGTCAAGCAAGCTGCATGAATCGCTTGCTCTCCTGGCTTGTTTCAAGGCAGCAACAATGATTCGGGACAGAGCCTATTATGCTTATTCTGTTGTTATTTCAAGGATTTCTTGTGTTGCGTTGCATGCTATTCTTATTAGGGCTGGGGGAGTTATTGAGTCTGGCATTTCTATGTCTTCCCTGTTCCCGCATTCGTGGTATGCGGATTGTATGGAGTGGCAGAGGTTGAACTTTGTGTACCATTGGAACATTTTTTCTTTTGTTACTTCTTCTTCTCCTCTTAGGGAGACTATTCGTTCGTGGTCTCTTTGGCCGTACCCGCATTCTCTCCACGCGCTGTACGCGGCGGATGCGAATTCGTCTGCGTCTACGTTGGCGTAGCGAGCGGTTTCTTCGAGTAAGAATATTCTTTTCATTGAGTCGTATAGTCCTTCTGTGTCTATGCCTGCTATGAATCCTATTATGAGGCCTCCTACTATGACTGCTATTCCTATGAATACTACTAGTTCTACGGTTTGCATTTTAGTTCAGGGTTGTTCTTACGAATATTATCATTAATGCGAATACTATTAGTGCTACAATTACGCCTATTATTGTTAGCATTATCGTTCTTTGCATTTAATGCTTTTTTTAGAAGTGTTTGTTAATAAATTTATTGGTTTAGTAGATTATTGCTATGAGGCGCCTCTGGATTTGTTCGCATCTGATTTTTCCTGGGTCGTTGCTGGGGTTGTTGTCTCCTCTGAGGATGAAGTAGGGTCCTTGTTCGTCGATGTCTTTGTGGACTACTCTGTGGATGATTATGCCGTCTGCGTAGTTTGATTTGTAGCTTACGATGTCGCCTACGCTTATTTCTTCGGGGCAGGCGGGTTCTATTTGGAGGGCGTGGCTGTCTTTGTTTATGTATGGGAGCATGCTCTTTGTGTCTTCGAAGGCTGCCCATTTGATGTTTTCTGTGTTGATTATGACTCTGTCCCTGAATACTTGTATTTGTTCTTGTTGTATGTAGTCTTGCGGGCTTGGTATGTCTCTTATTCCTTCGTAGGGTGTTTCTCTGTAGATGTTGTTTGAGTACGTGTTTTCTTGGAAGGGGTTTTCGTTTGCGGGTATTTCTGTGGCGGTTGTTTCTGTGATTGCGTTGAGGGTTAGTGTTATGAGTACTCCTAATAGGAACATGCTTAGTGGTTTTTTTAGTGCTTCTCCGAGTGCTTCAAAAAACAAATTCGCCATTTTAACTACTGGATGGTAAAGATTTGTTGTATTTAAATGTTGTGGTTTGTTATTATTATATAGTGGTTAAATGTGTTTTTTGGGGTTATGTTTTAAAAAACCAAAAGAAAACCCATCCCTGCGTGAAACCAAAAATACACTTCCCAAAAAAAGAACTCTTTGAACTGCTAAAAGCATGGATCGCGCTAAGCATAGCATTCACCATACTCCTAACACCAAGAGAAGGAATAATACCAGGAATCACAGCGACACTAATAATATTCTTCGCAATATCAACAGCAACAGCAGGAATGGCCTTCCTGCTACACGAACTAGCACACAAAATAGTCGCCCAAAGATACGGGCACAGCGCAGAATTCAAAGCCAACAACGGAATGCTACTGCTAGCCATAGGAATGAGCCTGCTAGGATTCATACTAGCCGCGCCAGGAGCAGTATACATACAAGGAATGATCACAAGGAAAGAAAACGGAATAATCGCAGCAGCAGGGCCACTGACAAACATCGGCCTCGCACTAATATTCATGCCCGTAGCATTCCTCGGAACAGGAATCACAGGCTTATTCGGCGTGTACGGCTTCCTCATAAACTCATGGCTAGGCCTCTTCAACATGATCCCCACAATCCCGTTCGACGGCGGAAAAATCATAAAATGGAACAAAACAATTTTTTTCGCCATGGCAGGAATACTGCTCGGACTAACACTACTAGCATTTTTCTCGTTCCTAGGATAAAATTTTATAAATAAACCAAGGATACAAAAAAACATGAAATGCACTACCTGCAACAAGAAAATAGAAGAAACCTTCCTGAAAAAACCCGTTGGGACATACGTCCGGGACGGGAAAGGCAAGCGCAAACCAGTCTGCAACGAATGCCAGGCCAAGCTAAGCATGGAAGAAATCAAAGCCAAACTCTAAAAAAAAACGATTTTTTGCCTTTGTAGCTCAGTGGTAGAGCGTCTGCCTCGTAAGCAGAAGGTCGGGGGTTCAAATCCCTCCAAAGGCTTATTCCAAGTGCACTTCCTTGTATAAATCATCTAACTGAAGGAGGTGCTCATCTTCCTCTTGTTTTATGCTTACAGAAGCTTTTACGTTTACACCGCACGCATTGCACGTAACGCTTAAGTTCTTGGGCTTTTTCTTTAACGTTCTTAAGAATTTGTGCTCAGCCCTGCGAACTAATTCTACAGCTAAGTCTTTTGAATCACAAGCCGCGCATTTCAGTCTGTCAAGCATTTTCAATCATAATAATATGTTTCAAGCCTTTCAATCCTGCGAAGGAGGCTTTCCTCGCTTTCATCGCTAAGCGTTAATTCATTCCTGCATTCCTCGCAGATAATGGAAATACTTATATGAGAAGGATTCTTCAAAAGCTTTAAAGGAACTTTTAAGAGCTTCCTGCTCTTAGATACTTTTTTTACAGCTTTCAAGGCTTTAGAGCCGCATTCCAAGCATAGTTCGCGAATCATACAATTATAATTAGGGGTTGAACATATAAAAACTTTTTCCCTTAAGATTCCTCATAATATTTTTCGAGTCGTTTCAGGCGAAGAGATATTTCTTTTAAGTCATGCCTGTAAGAATGATTAGGAGACCACTGGTCGCCGCAAGACCTGCACGTTCCTTTCACTGAAGCTCTCCTGAAAATACTAGTTGTTTTTTTCACAGCACTTCTCAGAAATTTGTGCCCTGTAACCACTCTTTGCTCTTGGCCGCCATTGCTACAATCATTACACTTAACTAATAACATCAATTTTACCCCCCCTGGAGAAAAACGGTAATGCTGGAAACTATAAAAAATTTTTCCAAGAAATTATTTTTTAGCGTTGAGAAGCATTAACAAGAATATCAGGATGAAAGCGGTTAAGGCCATGAACGGAATGGTTACGAATCCGAAAGAAGCGAAATGTATTACTTCACAGGTAACAGCTCCTGGGCCGCAAGCCACGGGAACGGTGAATACTTGGAGGGTGTAATGTAGTATTGCTATCAATGCCCCTATAACTGTGAACGGGTAAATGTAAGCCCTGTAATTCTTTGCTTTTGTGAGGAGGGCTGTCCCTGTTATTAGCACTAACGGGTACATCAATATTCTTTGGTACCAGCACAACGGGCAGGGCTCTAAGCCAAGGATTTCCGAGTAGAAAAGGCTTCCAAGCATAGCCGTCAATGCTATTATGAAAGAGAATAACAGGGAATTCCTCTGAAAGTATGCGTAGATAGATGTGAGAGGGCTTTTCTTTGCCTTGGAAGCAGGTGTTACTAATAATGCCAGCAAGAGGATTATTAGGATTAAGCCGATTAGTGTTGCAAACGGCAATGCCTGCCTTGTTAGCTCGATTAGCCCTCCCACGTGGCTGGGGAGAAAAAGATTGTTTTTAAAGGTTTCCAAATAATTATTTACTATATTGAAGTTATTTGTTTGTGAACCGCAAACTTTATAAATAAACCAGGATTGTTAAAACTAGTAATCTAAACGAATTTCTCGACGAAAAAAAACATCCAGGGGAGAAGGGAAAAAGTGAAA
>PWLK01000053.1 GCA_003560545.1 Candidatus Woesearchaeota archaeon
AGGCTTTACTATTAGCTCTTCAAGTATTTTCTTCGCAGTATTATCCGTAATAATTTTTTTGTCAACTAATTCAAGCAATTCAACTATGTGCTTCTCGTCCATTTCAACTTCTTTAATTGTTTTCTTGTTATAATTCAGCACTCGAAGCAGTTCTTTACGGAACCACTTGGCGGCCAGGACAGGGTTTATTTGCTTGCTTACCCTTTCAAATAATTCTGCTAATTCCAGTTCCATAGCTATTATGTCTGCGTCGTCTTCATCAACACCAAGACCTTTAAATTTCTGTATTTTTGCATCGCTTAGCTCAGGTATTTTTTGTTCAAGCCATTCTTTCTCTACAAGTATTACTGGTATGTCTGGCTCGTAAATATACGCATAATCTGCTTCTGATTCTTTTTCCCTCATAGAAATCGTTACGCCTTTACCAGGATTCCAAGCCCTTGTTTCCATCCTGATTTCTTCTTTTTCAGAAACAGCGCGTTTCTGCCTCTCTGCCTCGTATGTAATTGCTAATTCAATATCTTTAAAGCCTGTAACGTTTTTTATTTCAACCCGTTTATAGCCTGATTCCTCTACTGAAACGTTTATATCAGCTTTGATCACGCCGTCAATATTAAAAACATCTAGGTAGCGAAGGATTCTCAGTAGTTTCTTCATGAACTTCCTTGCCTGTTCAGGGCTGGACAAGTCAGGCTCAGTCACGATTTCAGCGAGAGGCATCCCAGAACGATTATAATCAATGAGAACATCACTATCCTCCCGGGTTATGCTTGCAGGGTCTTCTTCTAAATGTATTCTTTTCAGCCGTATCTTTTTACCATCCACGTCCAGCCAACCATTTTTTCCGAGTGGCTCTTCGTACTGTGTTATCTGGTAGTTCTTTGATAAGTCAGGGTAAAAATAGTTCTTCCTAGAAAAGATTATTTCCTTTGATACCTCGCAGTTCATGGCTTTGCATAGCTTTACAGCCTTAAGCACTGCTTCCTTGTTCAAAAATGGCTTGCTGCCAGGGGGCCCCAGGCATACCTCGCAAGTATTCTTATTAGGCTCCGCAGTCGTTGCAGGGCATGCACAGAACAATTTAGTCTTAGTATTAAGCGTTACGTGTATCTCCAAGCCTATTTTCATTTTATTCATTTTTCTATCCAACTTAGTATCTTTTTTACATCTTTTTCAGGTATGTATAGGTCCCCAAATTTTTTTATGTAGTAAGGAATGTAATTCCTTATTGACTCACCTGTTTTCTCAATTTCTCCGTGCCAGTCACTTCCACCTGATATTAGCAAGCCGTGTTTTTCACATAGGGACAAAAGAAATTCTGTGTCTTCTTTGCTGTGGCTTGCCTGGTAGCATTCTAAGCCGTCCAATCCTTCCTCCTTAAATCCAAGTATGATTTTTTCCTGTTCTTTTTTGTCCTGGGTAATATTTTTCAGGGATATTTTGGGCGCTAGCGGATGGCTGAGGAAAGCTTTGCCCCCAGCGCTGTGAATAGCGGAAAACGCTTCTTGCGGCGTCACTCCAGGTACTTTCCCCTTTATGCCTGAAAGATACTGGAATCCATCCTTCACTTCTTCTATTATACCTTCTTCCTGCAAAAATCTTGCTATCCCTGGAAAACTATAGTATCGTATATCTTTGTTTTCATATCTTTCTGGTTTCACTGTTTTCTTTCCTGCTTTTCTTAGCGTTTCGTTCAATGCTGGTATCTGTGTTATAAGGTGATTTTTTTGGTGCTGGTTAATTTTTTCAAGCAATTCTTTTAGTTCCTTGTTTTTAGGATTAATATTATACCCCAATATATGCAGTAGCTTTCCATTGTAGCCTGTGCTTATTTCAACCCCTGGAATTACTTTTACTCCTTGTTCTTTTCCTTTCTTTATTGCTTCCTCTACAGCTGAAACAACATCGTGGTCAGTTATTGATATAACATTTACTCCTGCGTTTCTTGCCAGGTTAATTATTTCTCCAGGGGTTTCCTGGCCGTCTGAATGAGTTGTATGCATTTGCAAGTCAATTTTAGTTTCATTCAATGTTTTCACCTAGTGTTATTAGTTTTCCTTCTTCGAAATGATTAGCAGTAAGCATTACTCCTACGGGTAGCTTAGTATTCTTTGCCGGTACGCTTATATGTGGTAGCCCTGCAAGGTTAGCTCCCACGGTTAACAAGTCCAGCATGTAATTCTGTAGCGGCGTAAGCTTTCCTGCTTCTTCAAATGTAGGCGGAAGTATTGGCATGGTTGGGTGCATCAAAGCATCGCATTCCTTGAAAGCTTCTTTGTATTCTTCTATTAGCAATGTTCTCACACGGAGCGCTTTATCGTAGTACGCATCCCTGTAGCCAGTTGTCCGGGCAAATGTTCCTAGCAGTATCCTTCTTTTCGCTTCTTCCCCAAAAGCATTCCCTCTTACCCTGGAAAAGAATTTGTCGTAGTGCTCGCCTTTCATTTCCTCTGTGTACCCGTACCTTAACCCGGAATACTTCGCGAGGTTCGTGCTTGCCTCGCACATAGCTATTATGTAATAAGCTGGTATTGAATACTCCGCGTTTTTCTTCAGGCTTACCTCCTTGAACTTAACACCTTTACTTTCCAACATTTTCTTTGTTTCCACGAAGCCTTTCTCAACTTCAGGGTCTAAATCCTTAACGTATTCTTTTGGAATACCAATGGTCATTCCTTTAACATTTTTACCTAAATAATCCTCATAAACTTCTTTTTCCGCTGTGCAAGTCATGTCTTTTCCGTCACTTCCAGCGATAACGCTCAGAGTTATTGCAGCATCTTTCACTTTCCGGCTCATAACCCCTATCTTATCAAGAGAATTAGCATAATCAATTAAGCCGTACCTGCTTACTAATCCATACGTAGGAGTAAAACCAATTACTCCGCAAAACGCTGCTGGGTTAGCAATACTTCCCCCGGTGCTTTCAGCGATCGAAACGTGTTTGTCAAGAATCTTTACAGCTGCTGCGCTTCCCCCGCTGCTCCCTCCTGTAACTCTTTTCTTGTCTACCGGGTTTCTGGGTGGCTTTATTCCAAGACCTGTATTCGTGTTGAAGCTTCCAAAGCCGAACTCATCCTGGATGGTCTTGCCAACTATTTCACCGCCTTCACCCCGGATCCTTTCTACTACCGTCGCGTCAAACAATGGCGTGTATCCTTCAAGTATTTTTGAGCTTGCCTTTGTCTCAGTTCCTTTCACGCAGATATTGTCCTTGAATGAAAACGTTATCCCTTGAAGCTTTCCTTTGCGCGTAGGTTTTTCTTCTACGAATACGCTGAAGTACTCTTCCGCTTCACCTGTTTTTTTCATTGTAACCTTGGCCCTTTGTAGTAATCATTTTTTTTGTGTTTTGTTAGCTTAAGCGCATCTCTTCCGGTTGGCTTCCTGGTTTTATCCTCGCGAAGCCCAGCGCTTATTCTGTGTGGGTGCAGAGATCTTTCTACGCCTGCAGTATCTACTTCCTGCAGCTTTGAGAATGCTACTAGGACTTCTTCTACTTCCTTAGAATACTTTTCCACTTCTTTTTCGGTTAGGTGAAGCCGTGCCAGCTTAGCAGTCTTCCTAACCAATTCCTTGTTGTCCCCCATATTGTATTGGTTAGAAGGTTTTCTTTTAAATAATCTTTCCTTAAAATAAAGAAAAATGGCGGCTCCGGCCAGATTTGAACTGGCGACCTGTCGGTTAACAGCCGACCGCTCCACCTACTAAGCTACGGAGCCATCCATGCA
>PWLK01000061.1 GCA_003560545.1 Candidatus Woesearchaeota archaeon
CGTTTTCGGATAAAAATTCTTTTTTTATAGATAAAGAATACGTGAAATCTTTATCGTGCAGTATAGCTGTGCCTCCGGTTGGTCTTCTTACAAAAGCATATTTTCTCAGCAAATCTATGTTCAGAGATGGCTTGTCTTTGGGTTCCACTTCTTGATCTCTTCCTATTGTGATTGTCTCTATTGGCCAAGTATAGAACCGAAGCACTCCTATCTCATCATCCTCTGTGGCTTTCAGGTTTAGTGCTATAGCTTCATCAGTGGCCATATTCATATAAGCAGGCTCTCTTTCAAAATCTACAACCCTTATTTTTGGCATGAGAATTAGGGATTATTCTTTTGTTAAAAAATCTTTTCTTGATTTTGCTTTTTGATACACATGTTTTCCGATTATGTACGCGGGGATTCCTATCACTGCAGCCCATCCTGCGTAGTCCAAGGTGTGGTGTGCGGTGTGCGTCGCGGTTTCTATGTCGTTTATGAAGTAGTTCATTCCGCTTGCCAGTTTGTTTTCTAGGTATTCATTAGCTGCGTATAGAGGGGCTACGATTGGTCCTGTTAGGATTCCTGCTTTTAAGAGTAGTGCTGGCAGGCCGTGCACGGGGCAGAGCACGCTGTGTGTTGCTGTTCCTATTATGCTTGCTTTTGCTGCTTTCTTGGCTATGCCTGTTTTTTCTTCAAGGGTTTCCATTCAGGGAGAGAAAAACAAACAATTTATAAAACTTTACCTCGTTTCTTAATAAAAATTAATAACCTTTAAATAGGGGTTCTTCTTCCCCCGAAAGTATGGCGATTATAAGCATAAGCATAAACGAAAAACTAACCAAAGAACTAGACGAACTATCAAAAGAACTCGGCTTTTCAGGACGCAGCGAAATATACCGCGCGGCAATCCGCGACTACATGAACAATAACCACACAAAAATCCTGAAACCCGAACAAGAATACACAGCATCCCTCACAATAATCGTCCCGGAAAACCAAAGAAAAGCACTTCACGAAGCATACCACGACTCAGGCTTAGTCCGAAGCCAATTTCACATGTGCATCTCCAACAACAGGTGCATGGAAGTCCTAGGATTAAGTGGAAAAGGAAAGCAAATCCTTGCAACCATGAAAAAAATTGAAGCCATCCCTAAAATAGAAAAAATCAATTTATGCATAGAAAACTAGGTTCTCCCATTAATTTTATATAATATCTTTACTTTCCAGGAAGTATGGCTTTGTCAGAGGAAAAGGTAAAGGAATTATTGTCGGACGTCTACGACCCGGAGTTGCACGTAGACATAGTCAGTATTGGGTTGATTTACGAAGTAAAAATCAGTGAGGATAACGATGTTTATGTAAAGATGACCTTAACTTACCCTGGCTGCCCTTTTGGGCCTGCAATCGTAGAAGAAGTAGAAGAGAAATTGAAAGAAAGTGGGAATGCGAGGAATGTTAAAGTCGACGTTACGTTTGAGCCTCCTTGGAACCCGGATATGATGGACCAGGACGTACGAGCGGCATTGGGCATTGGGAAATAATTTTCATATCTCTGTTCCTTTTCTTATTTCTTCTCTTAGTTTTTTGCTTGGGTTATGTATCCAGAGTATCCCTTTTCTCCCGTCTATTATTTTTCCGCTTTCTTCAAGGTATTCTAGTATTACGTTTAGTGTTTGGTGCATTATCTTTGTAGGAAGTTTTTTCTTGATTTGTTCCCTGTTCATTAACCTGTTTGCTTTTTTAAGTGTTTCTTCTACCATTAAGACTGTTTTAAGGTTTGGGTAGTGTATTGTTTTGCTCTCCATAAAAACCACTTCTATATTAATATATATAAAAAGATATATGAATTTATATAAATATTTTTCGGTTTATTTCACTTCTTCCTATACTTGAATTTCTTATCATATTCTTTGTGGTTGATTATCTCGAGTATTAATGCAATAATTTCTACTTCGCTTCCAGTTATTGTATATATCATTCTCCAGTATCCCGACAAGTTAACCTTCCACAAATTATCAACATCATATCTAGAAGCATATTCAACAGGTATTTTTTTCTTAGCTATATGTATGCCATACTGAGGATTATCTTTAATCAAGCTAATTTTTTGGCTTATCGATCTTAAAAGTGTTTGGTACTCGCTGTTGTTTATGCCTTCAGAATTTTCTTCCCGAACAACTTTTTTCAAATACTCCAATTCCTCATTGGCGTTTCTTGAAAGTATCACCTTGACAATTTTTCCTTTAAACATTAGCGTTTTCTAGAAATTGATTTTTTATTAAGCGTTCCCTGTTTTTTATCGCAGGATTTTCGAAGAAATACGGAAACCTTACGTTATCTCCCAGGATTCTATTGGTCCTTTAACTTCGTTGAATAATGGATGCGTTTTTATCTGTTTGTTGTTTTTTATTTCTTCGTATTTCTCTGGGCTTCGTTTCCTGACTTTTTCCAATAAGTGCTTGTACTCGTACTTTAATTGTTCATTATTTACATTTATTGCTTTCAAAAGATTCGCTGCTTTAACTTTTTTTGCGTCAAAATTATACTTTCTTTTCTTTGCTTCTAATAATAATTCGTATAAGTAAGCGTTTATTGCTTTCACTGGAGAAGAATGTTCTTTGAATCTTTTTAGTTGCGGATGATTCTTGTAACCAACTGTTTTTCCTTCCAGGACGTTCTTTGCAAGCAACGATTCCCTCCAGCATGCCACTAATCCCTTGGAATCAAGGTAACAAGGGTGTATGCTCCAAAGCCTCATTTTTTCTTTGTTGCTTTCAAAGCAGTTTCGTCGAGTTTTAAGTGGACTTCTTTTAATTGCTCTTCCTCCCAAGGAGTGGGGCATCCGTCCATTGGGTTCTCTGCGTGCTTGTTCTTTGGGAACGCAAGAACTTCACGTATATCATTCGTCCCGTTCAATAAAGCGGCTAGTCTGTCAAACCCAATCGCGATTCCCCCGTGTGGTGGCGCTCCGTACTTGAACGCTTCTAATAAGAATCCGAACTTGGTTTCTGCTTCTTCATGCGTCATCCCGATTACTTTCATAACTTTTTCCTGCAGTGATGAGTCATGGATTCTTATGCTTCCGCTTCCAAGCTCCACCCCGTTTAGGATTACGTCGTAAAGCCTCCCCATTACTTTAGACGGGTCTTTTTCTAAGAACGGAATTGTTTCTTTTGTGGGACTTGTAAATATGTGGTGCTGGGGATCCCATCTTTCATTGTCTTCGTTGTATTCAAACAACGGGTAATTCGTAACCCATAAAAAGTTGTACTTGTCTTTTACCGGCGTTTCAAACCTGTTTATGACTTCAAGCCTTAGCCTTCCCGTGGCTTCACATGCTTTCTTCCAAGTGTCTGCTATGAACAATAATGTTTTTGCTTTCCCTGCTTCCTTGGATAGTTCTTTTAATTGTTTTTCCTTGAAGAACTTCGCTATAGGTCCGTCTATTCCTTTTTCTCCTTGCTTTAGCCATGCAAGTCCTTTGGCTCCGTTCTGTTTTGCAAAGGCTTCCAGTGATTCAATTTCTTTCCTGCTAAGCTCTTTTTCTAATCCAAGCATCTTTATTGTTTCTGCTTCCTTAAAGATTTTAAACTCTGATTCCTTCCCCGTTTTTGTAACGTCTTTTAATTCATAGCCATACCTTGTGTCTGGCTTGTCATTCCCATACTTATTCATCGCGTCATGATAAGTCATCCTGGGAAAAGGAGTTTTTATGCTTACACCAATTGCTTTCTTCACCGCGTTTTTCA
>PWLK01000009.1 GCA_003560545.1 Candidatus Woesearchaeota archaeon
AGCAGTAAGCTGTTACGAATCCGGGAAGAAGCTCACGCCTAAGAACGCAGCCGGGTTCTCTGTTATTCATCCGAGGTGCGGCACTACTTTCATAATACTGGTTTTCTTTGTTAGCATTTTCTTTTACATGCTCATCCCTACCCTCGACTTTTGGCAGAACTACATTTTCAGAATACTATTGCTCCCTGTGATAGCAGGGTTCTCTTACGAAATAATAAGACTAGGAGGAAAGTATTATTACAAAAACGTCCTTGTCAGGATTATTATGTGGCCAGGCCTCCAGTTCCAAAGGCTTACCACAAGGCAACCCGACCTTAAGCAAATAGAAGTAGCAATCAAATCATTAAACGTTGCCCTGAAAAAAGAAAAATCTTAGTTCTTCTTATACCTTTCCAGGAGCCGGTACAATCCATCCTTGGAAATGTATTCCTCGTACTTGAGCTGGTCAACCCGTTTCTCCAGCCTTCTTTGCAAGTCTTGTTTTACTATTGCTCTGAATTCCTTTGCAAGAGAAGTCCTTTCTTTTTCTATACGAATTATTAAGCCCCTTATTTTTTCAAGCATATCTTTTACGCTATTCATTTCTGCTTCCATTTCTTCTTTGAAGCGAGATGCTTGTACGTCCCTGTTATTACATTCTCTTTCCACGGCCCGGAATGCTAGTTCCAGCTCGTTATACCTCTCTATTATAATGCTTAATTGTGCTTCCTTATCCTGTCTGTCAGATTCTAGTTCTTTTAAGTTCATCAGGTGTTTTGTACAAAACGAAGTATAAAAAACTTCTTATTAACCATCCTGCCAGAAAGTGTCTATTAAAGAGAGGTAACAAAGATTTTTATATATTGGCTGCAGCTTATCACTATAAAAAGAGGGTGATATGATTTGTCTGATGTGATTCCGCCTAAACCGCCGCAAGCGCCTAAAACAAGTGATAAAGAGGTTGAAGGCAAGGATAATGCTTCTAAGAAAAAAGGTCTTTTTTCTAAACTGTTTTCGAAAGGATCAAAAACTAAAGAAAGTGAAAAAAAGGAAGAAGAAACCAGCAGCCTTCCGGAGCCTAAAGAAGAATTTGGCCTTCCTACATTTGAAGAAACAAAGCCTTCTGAAGATACTGCAGGTGAAGCGCCGAAGGGCTTAACCGATGACGAATTAGAAGAAATCAGGTCGGCGTTAGGGCTTGAAGGAAAACAAGGTGCTCTTCAGGAGGAGAAGCATGAAAGCGAAGAATTCTCGGAACAAGATGCGCCTGTTGCCGATGATAAAGAAGAAAGCTCCTGGACAAACGATGATACTCCAAGTGTTCAGCCTGAAACAGAAGAGCCGGACAAAGAATTTCTCACCCCGCCTGACCATGAAACCGATCAAGGCACAGAGGAACCCGCTCCGGTTAATGCTGAAAAAGAAGACGTGATTCCTGTTACTCCCAAAAAGAAAAAAGCTAAGAAAAAAGCTGTTTCTAAAAAAGAAAAGAAAGAAACAACATCAGGTAAGCCAAAGAAGGATGTTGCCAAGAAAAAAGCTGCTGGCAGGAGAGTCTCACAGAAAAAACCCTCAACTACTGCAAGTGGTGGCGTAGAAGAAAAAATGAGGTCTGCACGCGAAAATCTTGACAGAGCAAAAGAAGAACTGAGAAACAAAGTCAAAAAGAAATCATCATCAACGCGAAAACGCCCCGCCCAAAAACAGGAAAAGGTAGTGAAAAAATCCTCTCAGAAAACCAGCAAAGCTAAAAAGCCTGGTAAAGCAACAAGCGTTCCTTCCAAGAAAGAGATTAACTCTCTTCAGAGGAAGAAAGAATCTTTGGAAAGACAAATACAGAAGCTTGAAGAAAGAAAGCAGAAAGCCAAAGATGTGTACGAGGAAAAATCAAAAAAGTACAAGGATGATAAAGGTTTGTTAAGAAAGGAAGTCAATGAATTAAAAAAACAAGTTGCAACTGCTAGAAAATCTTTGCGTGACGTGGAGAAAACAAGGCAAAAAGAGCAGAAAGAGGCTGGCAAGCTAAAAGATGAAAAGACAGACCTCCAGAAAGATATTTCTAAATACAAAAAAGAGCTTTCAGCCTTAAGAGACAAAGTATCTTCTGAGAAAGAGAAAGCTGTAAAGGAAGAGAAAAAATATGCTCAGAAGAAGAAAGAGTTGGAAGAAAACATCAGGAAATCTGGTAAAGAGCTGGAAGAGCTGCAAAAGAAAAGCGAGGAAGTACTGAGCAACCTCAAGCACAAAGAGATGATTCTGGGAGAAAAAGAAAAGAATTTGCAAAAGCTTGTTGAAGAGCAGAAAAGAATACAGGCATACTTGGAAGAAAAAGCCCTTGAGCCTGATGAAGAAGACTACGAAGAAAGCGAAGATACCGAAGAACCAAGTTTCTCAGAGGAAACGAGTTCCTCAGATAACCCTTTCCTTGAAGCACAAGGCTTTGAAGACGATGAAGGAGAGCCAGCACAGAAAGACTTTCAGGATAAGGTTGATGACTGCAAAGAATTAATAAATGAAGGGTTGATTGACGATGCCAAGCTCTTGTACAACGAGCTCCGCGACGAGTTTATGAGCGCAGGGTTTGAAGGTGAAGAAAAAAAATCTTTTTACAAGGAGCTTAAAGAGCTCTACGATGATATAAGCCTTAAGCAGATTAGAGGCAACTGATAATTCCTTTTTCTTTGTATAATTTGAATTTCTTCCCTGTAAATATTTCTGCAACATGAATGTTGCCTTTAACGTGCCCTGTTATACTACTGGTTTTTATTCTTCCTGTGGAGAATGCAAGCAAGGGTATTAACTGGTCTGCCAGGTGTAAATCACATCCGCTTCCAGATATCATTGTTTCTTTGAAGAAAGACACGCTTTCCCCTGCAGTTTTTTCAAAGTCAAGTTTTTCATCGAGCAACGCGTTGCTTCCAACCCTGCATGGTACTTCCTCTCCACACGCTGTCATCCCGTAAAAAGAAATACCTCCTCCTGTGCTCTCACTATCATAATAAGATGAAACAATAGTTGTATCCACGTCAAAGTCTTTGAGGAGCATACTAGCTGCTTCCCTCATCTTCTCACAAGCACTGCTGGATTCAAGGTCTTTTGAAGCATGGCATACCCCTTTGATCCCAACTAAGGATTTTGGCTTTTCAAGGAAGACAGGCTTAGCATCTTCCAGTTTTGCCTTGCTCTTAACACTTATTTTCACTATTCCTTTTCCTTTGGGATAATATCCTTTCCTGAATACATGTATTTTTATGTCTGCGTAGCCCTCAAAGTAATGCGCGAATACGTCCTTGAAATAATCTATTGGCGGACTCCATTTTACATCTGTGCCGCCTATTAGTTTAAAGTGATATGATTTGCCGCTGAAAACCATAGGGATAAACACGCTTTGTAAAGCCAGCGTTATAGAGCCCGCTGTCCCTATATCTATTACTCCATTAGCGTTTTTCATCTCTCCTGGGAAGAATTCAAGCACTTCAGATCCGTAGTGTGCTCCTGTAACCTTTGCATTGCATACTTCCCTGGCTAACTCCACGCTCTTCAGGTGCTGCGCTTTTAGCCCTGGCTTAGGCCTGTTCTTCCTTATATTTTTAATCCTGAAGGGTTTTCCTGTCATAATGCTAAGAGCAAGTGACTGTCTTAACATGGCGCCCCCTCCTTCTTCCTTGCTTCCGTCTATTACAATCATTTAACCATAAGGGTTTGTTTTAGAATAAAT
>PWLK01000094.1 GCA_003560545.1 Candidatus Woesearchaeota archaeon
AACAACCCGGCGGTAAGGGTCCGGTATGGAGATATTGTGGCTGTTAATTTCAATATTGATAACGGTACTACCATAAATAGTGATGGAAGGGATATCACCGTTAAAGGCGACTGGATTAATAACGGGACCTATACCCCGGCAGGAAATACAACTTTCTTCAGCGGGACAGGAACACAGGAATTGACGGGAGGAACCACCTTTTTCAACCTTGAGAAGGGCCAGTCCGGTACCCTTAGCCTGAACAGCAATATCGTGGTTAACAATGAGCTGAATTTACTTGCAGGTTCCCTCGACGATGGAGGCAGCACCATAAGCGTAAAGGGTAACGTACATATGGATGTTATCCATACACACGGCGACAGCGGCAGCGGCATCCTTATGAACGGCGCTGCACAGCAGCTCCTGACAGGTGATGGCACATTTGGCAAGCTTTCGATCAACAACAGCAACGGTGTTTCAGTTCCTGTAGGCAATACCCTTTCTGTATCAAATGCGCTGCAACTGGAAAACGGGGTACTCGACATTGGAAGGAATTTGCTGATTATGGGTGAGAATGCTTCTTTTATTGAGGCCAGCGAGTTTTCAGAAAACAATATGGTCCGCACCAATATCTCATTTACCGATGCGGGGATATTAAAGTACTTTCCTGAAGTAGTTCCGGCCGATAACTACACTTTTACATATCCTATAGGCTCCCAGAATAAATATACACCTGTCCGGTTTAACATCGAATCAATTGATGCCGGCGGGTCGATACGTGTAAAGGCCGCCAATGAGAGACACCCGACCATAGTTGATCCTGATGACCGGCCATGCGAAGAGCTTATTAATTCGGAAAATGTACTGGATTATTACTGGACCCTGGCTGCCGCTTCAGTTTCAGGATTTACAGCTACCGGTTATATGTGGTACTACGGTGAGGATCTGCTTATAAATGAAGACCACTATGATGTAAGCAACTATATTACTGCCCGCCTTTGTCCTGTCTGCCAGTTCTGGAATAAGTTTCCCCCTGAAACTTTTGATGAACAGAATCAGAGGCTGATCTTCTATTTCGAGGGTACTGATGATGCTGGTGTGAGAGGTGACTATACCGCGGGGGTTGATGATCCTGATTGTGACGGGGCAATACCCGACAGGGTGGCCGTGTTTATTAGCGTTAATAATGGTAACTGGAATGATCAGAACACCTGGGCTGCTTATGACCCCGCGACAGGGGATATCGGAAATGCCGGCGAAGGCGTTCCCGCGGGTGGCCCGCGTGGTGCAATAGTTTATATTCAGAATGATGTTGTCGTGACCAACAGGTATCTTGTCGTTTACAGGACGATAATTGAGGATGAAGGATTGTTGAAGCTTGGTGAGACATTCGGGCATCGCCTGGGCATGGTTGAGGGGACAGGGACCCTGCAGCTTGAACGGGGGAACCTGCCTGCCGGAGTCTATGATGATTTCTTTGGTCCGGAAGGCGGTACAATTGAATTTACCGGGAGTGGCAATTATGATGTGCTGAGTGAGATCACGGCAGTTAATAATCTGAAATTCAGTGGGACCGGTGACAGAAGGCTGCCTAACCTTGATTTTCGTGTTTACGGCAACCTGGTCATTGATGGCGATGATGCCTCGCTCAACGTAATAAATGAGCATGACCGGATAGTGCGGATTGAGGGCGACCTGCTTTTCAATACCGGCAGCTTTGATGCTGGCATAGGCTCGTCAATGGTATCGATGGAGGGTGCCCAGCCGCAGATAGTGGCGGGCGACTTTACGGGGGGCAACGGGTTCTGGGATTTCAGGGTGGACAACAGTGCCGGGGTGACTCTCGACGGCAGCATCGACATCGACAGGAACCTTGTCCTTGCTGCTGGCACGGTTACCACCTCGGCCTCCAACATGCTTTCGGTGACCAATGCTTCTGAAACGGCTGTGACCGGCTACGGTCCATCTGCGTTTGTTAACGGGCCAATGCGCAAGCTGGTGAACAGCGGCGGCAGCTTTATATTCCCGGTGGGTGACAGGTCCCGGTACGGCCGCCTGGTGATAACGAACACTTCGACTGCCTCCTCCGGATACTGGGAGGCTGAGTATTTCAGCCGGAGTGCCGCACCGGAATATCCTCCTTTGGAGTTTGCCTCACCTTTGCTGATGGTGAGCGACAATGAGTTCTGGAGGGTGAGCGGACCCGAACCGGCGGGCAGTGCGATCGTGACGGTAAGGTGGGATGACGCCAGCCTGCTGCCGGCAATGACTGATGACAGGCCCGGCAATCTTCATGTTGCAGAATGGAACAGCGGCGACAACCGGTGGGAGTCGGCCGGCACGGTGGTGACCGACGGTGGTGTCAACAGCGGGACGATACGGACTGATGCCGCGAGGACGCTGGCAACCAGGTATTATACCATCGCATCAACCGAAGGCGACCCCCTTCCGGCGGCGGGCTTTGTTTCGACCGACGTGACAATTTGCGAGGGCGGCACAGTGACGCTCAGCGTTCAGGTTATTGGTGTGCCATTTTTCGCCGTCGAGGTGGATGACGGCAGCGTGACTGAGACCTACACCGGTAACGACAGCCCGGTTACATTCGATGTGTCGCCCGGTGTTGGGGTAACTACATATACGCTATTGAGCGTGACCGAAAATACCCAGGGTACTCCGCGCACATCGACCACCACCATATTCGGTGACCCGGTAGTTGTTACAGTTCTGCCAGAGCCGCAGCTATTTACAGTTGACGGGGGAGGAGAGATCTGCGAGGGCGGGGAGATTGATATCACCCTCAGCGGCTCGGAGAACTTCTATACCTACGAGCTTTATGAGAACGGCTCGCCAACGGGCACGGCATTGCCCGGTACCGGTTCGGACCTGGTATTTACTGTGGGTTCCTCCCTGGCGTCTGGCACCTATAACTTTACAATAGAGGCATACCGGACCGACCTTCCTGATTGTGAGAGGCAGATGACCGGTTCGGCACAGGTTATTGTCAACCCGCTATCGACGATCGAGATCCTTGGAATTGACCCCTGGGAGGGCTGTGAGGATTGTGAGATGGTGATCACATTCGGCATAGTTGCAGGCAACAGCTTCAGCTTTACCCTGCGAAGGGAGTGGAAGGATGACCCGTCGGAGTTTGTCGAGCTGACGCTGACCGACAGTCCGTTCTCTGACGGCTTTGCCAACCCTGAAGCTGCTATATATACCTATACCTTCAACAGCATCTTTGAGAACCAGGGGGGTGCAACTCCGGCAAGGTCTGAATATGTCTATTCGGTAGTCTCTTTCGATGTGGCCGGATCGGCCTGCACCCTGATTGAAGGCGACCCTGCTGAGACAGTGATCTGGAAAATTCCCGAAACCGGTCCCCAATACCACATCCCCAATACCTTTGGTGAATAGTTCCGTGGCGCTGCCAGCCGGGAAAAATGCTGCAGGCTGCATTATCTTCCACGAAAGTGATGATATGGGGCCGTTTACCAGCGGTATAGATCTCATGGGGGAGATTATCCGGGGAAGTGCGCAGCATGATGTGGGAAGAGGTTTAATCCCTCAGGCAGGCGAGAGGCACAACTAAAACGCCATCTTTGCGCCGGTAAGCGTACTGTCCGCCTGTAATGACCATCAGAAACGATGCTTCACCCATATTTTCTTCGTCTACCCG
>PWLK01000076.1 GCA_003560545.1 Candidatus Woesearchaeota archaeon
GATGCAAGGAAAGCGTTTGAACTAGTCGCAGAAAGGCTTAAAGCAGGAAACGTGACAAGAAAAAACATTGACAGGTAGGCACTGGACAAGCACTCAAAGAGTTTAAATAAAACACATTGTTTCTGCAAGGAATGAAAGGCTCTGAAATTCGGGAAGAGACTAGTGATGCAACCATAAACATAGTTCTTGATACTTTGAAAAAGGAAAAGCAAGCCATAGTTTTTGTTAATACGAAGAGAGGCGCAGAAGCCTTAGCAGAAAGAATAGCAAGCAAAATAAAAGAAGTTCCCGGAAAGGAAACCTTGCTCTTAGCTGATAAAGCCGAGAAAACACTTAGCAGCCCTACGAAGCAGTGCAGGCGCCTCGGAAAAATTCTGAGAAAAAGCGTTGCGTTCCACCACTCAGGGCTGCATTACGAGCAGCGAGACATCGTAGAAACAGGGTTCCGGGAGAGAAATGTAAGGGTTATATGTGCAACTCCAACGCTTGCAGCAGGGGTTGACTTGCCTGCGTACAGGGTTGTAATACGAGACCTGAAAAGGTATAGCGGGGGCTGGGGAATGCAAGGAATTCCTGTTTTGGAATACGAGCAAATGGCTGGAAGAGCCGGAAGGCCTAGCTTTGACAAGGAAGGGGAAGCAGTCTGCATTGCGAATAATGTCGGTGAAAGAGAAGAAATCTGGGAGCAATACGTGAACGGGTTACCCGAAGATATTCTTTCAAAGCTCGCAGTAGAACCAGTGTTAAGGACTTATGTATTAGCCCTGGTAGCCACGGGTTACGCGGGCTCATTCAAGGAACTCATGGGCTTTATGAAAAACACTTTTTACGCGCATCAATACAAGGAATTAAGCAGGCTAAAACAAGTCTTGAAAAGCACTATTAACAGCTTAGAAGAATGGGAGTTCATCCAGACAAATAAAGAAGCAGAAGACGATTTTGTAAGCGCAGACAAAATAAAAAAAGATGAAGACTTCTTGCTAAAGCCCACGAAGCTCGGGGAAAGAGTTGCAGAATTATACCTTGACCCGTTAACAGCGAATTACTTACTGAAATGCATGAGGAAAGCCGCTTCAGAGGAACACAGCACTTTCGGATTGCTGCAAATGATTAGCTGGACGCTGGAAATGAGGCCTTTGATAAGGAGCAGGCAGAAAGACATACCATTAATAGATGAAAAGCTAATGTTAGAATCAGAAAAGCTCTTAGCGGAGGAGCCAAGCAGTTTCTCGGATGAATACGATGAATTCATAGACAGCGTGAAGACAGCGTTAGTGTTAGAGGCGTGGATTGAAGAAACAACAGAAGAACAATTACTCGAAAGATACGGGGTTACCCCTGGGGAGATGAACGCAAAAATAGAGAGAAGTGACTGGCTGCTATACTCATGCTTTGAACTAAGCAAGCTACAAGGCTTTAGGAAAGTAAGCAACGAAATACTAAAGATCAGAGTCAGGGTTAAAAGCGGAGCCAAAGAAGAATTATTGCCTTTGCTAAAATTAAAAAACGTTGGAAGGGTAAGGGCGAGAAAGCTTTACACCAACAAAATAAAAGACTTAGGCGATGTAAAGAAAGCAAGCATAACCCTGCTCGCAGAACTCATAGGAAAGAACATTGCTTTAGACGTAAAGAAACAAGTCGGCCAGGATTTAAGCAACGAAAAAATCGTTGTAAAAAAAAATAAGAGAAAAGGCCAGGTAAGCCTAGGAGATTACTAAAGCAAAGGTTTTTAAAGAAAATGGCCGCACATCCTTTTTCTATGGAATTACTAAAAGAAGTCTCAGACGGACTAATACCGAGCAAGAAAATACTTGAAGAGTTCAAGGAAAGAAACGCGGCAAGAGCAGTCCTCCTCGACAAGGAGAACAAAGTTGCACTAATCTACAACCCCGAACACAAACACCACAAACTCCTGGGAAGAGGCTTAAAAGAAAACGAGAAACCAGAAGAAGCCATCAGGGAACTAGCCGAAACCACAGGATCAGAACCAAACATATTAGGAGAAATAGGAAAAGTAGTAGAATACAGGCATAAATACAAACTAAACCAGACATCATATGGCTACCTCGCACGGGTTTCAGGAGAAATAAAAAATAACGGTGTGAAATGGGTATCCCTAGGAGAAGCCCTCGAATTACTTGAAAAAGACGAGCCCTCAAATTACGAAGGAAGCTTCATAGTAAAAAGAGAACTTGGCTTTCTCAGAAGAGCCAGAAGGATTCTTCAGATGAAAAGCTTATAAAACGTAATACTTGTTCTTATACCTGACAAACCTGGCTTTCTGCCCTGGAACAAACTTAATCTTTAAAGGATTCAAAGCCTTAACCGGCTGGTACGTGTCAGGCCTTAAAACACTCAAGCCCGGCTCAACCTGCACCACACTAGTCTTTTCCTTACCCAAGACTTTAAAAGACTCCGCGTTACCAGCAGAATAAGAAAAAGTTGTCTTCTTACCAGTCTCAAGGTTTACACCAGTAATTATCTTCTCAGTTTTCTTAACAAGAACAGGCCTCTCATCAACAACCACAACATCCCCCTCCCTGAACGGAGGAAGCTCAACCAAGACGTTCTGCCTAAAAATATCCTTGCTAGTCTGCTTGTCCTTGGAAAAAAGCTGGGGGTTCTCACTAATATAACCTCCGAAGTTCCGCACAAGCTTTAGCGCAAGAGGACGCATCTTCTTCTTAGCAGTAAAATAATAATCAACACTACTCTTCTTATCAACAACCTTGTTCACCAAAACATCTTTCTTAGAACGCCTTAACACGAATTTCTTCACATAATCCTTGGATTCAGTTGTAGCATTCCTAAGCTGGAGTACGCCTTCATAATAAGTAGAACCCACTTTGGAAATCCCAGGAGAATATGTTACCTCAACTTCCACGGGCAACAAGAACTCCCTATCCTCGTAAGCAACAGCCAAAGGTATTTCTTTTTTCAGCCCGGGCTTATCAAGCAAGTCCTTGTACTCCTCCAAACCCGCTGTTAACACCACGGTTTCTTCTTTAACGCTTTGCCTTAATAACTTCTCAGAAAGGCTTCTCAGATCCCTGAAACCACGCCATTGACCTTTATGAAAGTAGCGCTTTGAAGGGCAGAGTTTTATCTTTACAGGCTTGTACTCCAAGGTTTTCTCCTCGCATGAAGCACAAAAAACTCCTTTTTTTACTTTCTTCCCGCATTTAGGGCAAAATTTGTCCATAGAACAAGGCGGTATAAAAGAATTTATAAATATGTCCTTAATATCACTTTTTTGCCTAAAAAAAATGGGATGGGAAGACATTAAAGGATTCTTGAAAAAAACGTGGCGGTTCATCTGGCACAGCAACTCCTTAGCCAGCTGGATTGTTAACATATTACTAGCCTTTATAATTATAAAATACGTTTTCTACCCCAGTGTAAGCCTCGCGGTTGGCACAGAAGTCCCTGTGGTGGCAGTCATAAGCAACAGCATGGAGCATCCTGATAACTGGGAGAACTCACCCGCAGTATGCGAGAACGGGAGGTGTGTCCAGGAAGAATGGTATTTGGAGATGAACATCACGCCCGAAGACTTCCAAGAATTCCCGTTCAACAACGGTTTTAACAAAGGAGATATCATGCTGGTAAGAGGGCGTCCTGCTTCGGAGATAGAAGTAGGCGATGTTATCGTCTTTGACTCAGGCAGGAGTATCCCCATTATTCACAGGGTTGTAGCAATAGGAGAAAGGAACGATAATTACAGGTTTGCAACCAAAGGAGATAACAACCCAGGGCAGATCAGGAACCAATTCATCGACGAAACGAGGATCTCCCAGGAAGACGTTTTCGGCGTTGCATACGGCAGGATTCCATACCTCGGCTATGTAAAGATTTTGTTCACGGATTACATCGTGACACCTCTTACAGGCGGGTAAAAGAAAAACTTTTTCTAGTCATGAAACATCCCTTCTTCCTATGAAACGAGAATCAAGGGTCTTAGGGGTTGATGATGCTCCTTTTGACAAGGATAACAAGAAGGAAAAGGTCTTGGTTGTAGGCGTGGTTTTCCGAGGCGGAAATTTCATGGACGGAGTCATATCAGGAAATGTTCTTGTCGACGGAGAAGATGCTACTGACGAGATTGCCAGGATGGTAAAGGACTCTAAGTTTTACCATGACTTAAAATGTATCATGCTTAAAGGTATTGCTGTTGCAGGCCTGAATGTTATCGATATTAAACGTTTGTTCAAAGAAACAGGTATTCCTGTAATGGTTGTGATGAGAAAGAACCCAGGGAAAGATATTGTTTCCGTTCTTGAAAAGCTTGGCATGGACGAAAAAACAAGGATGGTTGAGAAAGCCGGCGGGATTGCCGAGGTTAACGGGTTGTTTATACAAAGCGCTGGCCTGGAGAGATCCGAAATAAAGGAATTATTAGAAGTTACGGTTACGCGTTCAGGCATCCCTGAACCATTAAGGGTTGCACATCTCATTGCCGGGGGCGTCGTGAACGGGGAGAGCAAGGGGAAAGCATGAAAAAAAATGTTCTGATAGCGGAAGATGAAGAAATATTTGTAGAGTTAATGGAAGATTTCATAGGCCAACGCGATGAAGATACACCTGGAATAGAATACGAAGTGGAAAGCACGACGTGCATAAGGGAAGCAGAGCAAAAAATACTCAGCGAAAAATACGACTTGGTGTTTCTTGATAACAATTTTAAAGGACAGGAAGACAGCGGGATGGGCCTGATGAAGAAACTTCCTGAAAACGTAAAGAAACAAACAAAGATAGCAATGATAACAGGGCATCATAACCTGGAACTCCTTCAGGAATTCATAGAACTAGGAGGGGTAAACTATGTTAAGAAAGGAAACCTTAACATGGTTAAAAACCTTGAAAAAACACTTGAACTTATCGAAGAAGAAATACCAAAACCAGAAAAGCCGTTGCTATACGTACTACACGCTGCGAGCGGAACTGGTAAAAGCGAAACAATCAAGCATATCACGAACAACGTGCCATACACAAAGGAAATAAAGAAGTACGCCACGGGAATATACGGGGAAGATAATGAGAACTTCCCAGACATACTCCTTTTAAAAGAAGAAATAATCAAGCCGGACTGGATAGTGTATGAAAGAGAAAAAGAAAAAGTCGCTGTCAATCCAAGGGATATAAAAGAAGGACTCGAAGGAGGATATGATTGTTTCTTCGCCACGGGAAACCCTGCGCAGGCAAGAGCCCTACAAGTAATGTTCCCGTCTTACACACTGGGGATGTACATACACCCCGAAGATGATAATGATTGGAAACGCCTTCTCCGGAAGAGGCCTGCAGCAGATACAAGAACATTTACATACAGGCAAGAAATAAGAGATAGGATACTTCACAGGAAACACAAGTTAAAATACGACAGGGTTATCATGAACGAAGACTTCTTCAACCTGCCCTTAGAGATAAGAGAACATATAAAGAACAAAAGAAAATATTAATATTCGCCGTCAAGCCTTAAACGGCACTCCACTAAGACTTGGAGGAACTCCGGTATTTCCCTGAACAAAACCATTATCGAAAGAACTTTAGGATCTGACTTCATAGCATAAATCTTTTGCTTGATCTTATCCCTTCTACTCTCCAAATCATAGGCAAGCTTCAAGTCCTTGGAAAAGAAAAACTTGTGGAACACCCTCATTGCCTCGGTAACATCGGAAACAATCTCAACTGATTCCTTGGGAAAAGAAATATTATACCGGGCCTTATCCCTTTCTGCTTCTTTCAACAAATCCATGATTTTATCTAAGACAGCGAATATCTGGTAAAGCGTTAAAGCATCACTAGTATCCTTAACAGCGCCCTTGCTTATCAGGCGCATGCAATAATTAATAAACTTAGTAACAATCATATGGTGGTGCTCAACAGGGTAAGTATCGTCATCTTTATCCTTCAGGCATCGCTCGAATTCCTCAAACGCCTCTATTATCAGCATCCCAGTTCTCTTCATCAGTACAGCAAAATCTTTCTTTGAGTCCTCAGAGATCTGGCGTATCTGCACAAAATCCTTTGTTTGCTTAACTATTTCAACGCCGATAAACCTTGTTATAACATTTTGTATTACTGATAAGACTTGCACCTCTTTTTTCTTCCTGAAATGCTTTGTTTTCTGGTTCTTGAAATGAACGTTGATTTCATCATAGCCCTTCCTGTACATACCCTGCAGGTATACGAGGATTGAAGTCCTGTCCAGGCCTGTTATGTCTATGGTTACAGAAAGGTCTTTAGGCAGGGCTTTCGTTGTTATCTCAAGAGAGTTCTGTTTTTCAAGAACATCTAATTCATCCCCTCCCTTAACATTATGCCTTTTCACCCATTTAGAAGGCAGGGAAATTATGAGGGAGCTCGGCCCGTGCTTAACAACTTTACGTTTCATAAGAAAGAGCGAATACACAAGCATTTATATGCTTTTTTATTTTTAGATATATATTTGTGAGGTAATATCAACAATAATAATATAAATGCATGGAAACCACAAAAAAAGATATATTTCTACTCAATGGCAGGGGCTAACACATAGAAACCCTCCCCAGGGCGAAACAAAACAGCCTCTGCCCTTCACTCCCACCACAAACTATAAATAAACACCAAAAACCAACCCCCACAAGGAAAGGGGTTGTGGTCTAGCTTGGTATGATTCGCGCCCGGGGCGTGCGAGATCGGGGGTTCAAATCCTCCCAACCCCACTCCTTTCTTTTACACTAAAAAAATATAAATAACACTAACAAACCATTCCAAAAATGCTAATCGGAATAATAAGCGACACACACGACCACTTAGAAAACACGAGGAAAGCACTGTCTTTGCTCAAAGAAAAAAAAGTAGATGTTATCATTCACTGCGGGGACTTCTGCGCGCCATTCATGATAGACGAACTGGAAAAAACAGGAATACCAGTCCACTGCATATTCGGCAACATCGACGACAAATTCCTAACAACAAGGAAAGCGGATTCTTCAAAAAACATAAAACTACACGGGGAAACCGCTGAATTAGAGATAGACGGAAAAAAAATTGCGGTAAACCACTACCCTTTAATTGCCGAAAGCCTAGCACTCACAGGGAAATACGACTTAGTATGCTACGGCCACACGCATAAGAAAGACAAAAGGCTCCTCGGCAAAACCCTGCTGATAAACCCGGGAGAAATCATGGGCAGGTTCAACGGGTTAAGCATCGCGATCTACAACACAGAAACAGGCGAAGCAGAACACCTGCCTATTTAGTTTAACTTTCTTGCCATGTGCGCAGGAACCAATCCTTGATAAACAGGTATAGGTGTATTACTATCTAAGAACTCAGGGTTATAATAAAGCCTTGTCCACAAGTTGTTATCAGACCTTATTCTTCTACCTTGGATGACTTCATTAGAGTTAACCATTATTTCGCTTAAAAACCTTTTTGTCTCTGAAAAATCCGGGACACCGCTTCTCCTGCGCACATTTCCAAGACCTGCATTGTAAGCAGATAAACCCCATATCAACGCGTTTAAAGGATTACCACCAAAGTAATTATTTGTTGCCCTGCAAAGGGTTGAAACATAGAACGCGGATCGTTCAATAGCTTTAGGACTAGTCCGCTCATCAAACTCTACCATATCTTCTCCTCTCTTCTCTATTATGTCTGCGAACATCTCCGAGTACTCTTTTCCCAGTTTATAGCGCCACTCATCTCTAGTTTTCTCTCCTTCAATATGCCATTCACGTGCCAACTCGAGGTCTCCGTGAGGAAATTCTCTTCTGGAAGCAGAAATAAGCCTGTTAGCACTTCCCTGAAGCCTTCTGATTTCTGTCTCTAAACCTTGCAAATCTCTCGCGTCACTTGAGTTGTAGTCATGATAAGTATTCATACCTAAATCTCTCGCAGTGCCTCTCATAAACTGACCGAATCCCATTGCAAAAGCTACTGAAACTGCATAAGGATTAAACCTTGATTCTTGCTGTATCAACCCAAAAAAATATTCTAGTGGTAAAGGAAATATGTCTTGATGCTTCATGTTAGCATCAACAACTAAACCTAAGTATTCTTGTGAAGCAGGATATATATTAGCCGCGTTTTCAACTATGCTGTCCACACTAACCATATTAGACTCAAGTTTGATAGGAGGAAGTCTCTTCCTGAAATAAGGATTTTTTTCCTCAATAATAATCCTTTCGGCCTCTGCATCTAAATCTTCCAAGAACACTTCATCTACAGCAGCAGAGCTCGTGTCAGGGTTCGCGCTGGATTGGTTCCTAGGAATAGTGTAAGATGTTCCTGACGCGTATGGCGATAATACAACTCCTGCTGCGCCTCCTAAGCCGAGAGAAATGAATTCCCTTCTGTTAATGCCCTCGCTGTTTAAATCCCCCATATACGGCCGGTTGAATTATATGTTTCTTATATATTTTTTTGTTTTTATTATTTCCATTTAATGCTGCATCCCAGTGCATTCGTGACTTGTACGGGTACGGGCTCTCCATTTATTAGTGCTTGTATGGCTTCTTTTAATTCCTGCTTTGTAACCTGGCTTTCATCACGCCAACTATCATCTAAGCGGCCTTGGTATTGGAGTTTGCGTTCTTTGTCAAAGACGAAGAAGTGAGGCGTGCATTCTCCCCCATACGCTTTTGCTGTTTCCTGTGTTTCGTCATGCAGGTAAACATATTTTAGGTTGGAGGACTGGGTTTTCATTTCCTGAAAGCTGTCCTCAGGATATTTCTCTGCGTCGTTGCTGTTAATGCCGATAAAGTCTGCTTCTTCGCCGAATTCTTCAACTAATTTGTTTATCCTTTGATTGTATGCCTGGGCGTACGGGCAGTGGTTGCATGTGAAAAACAAAACAAGGATTGGTTTTTCGAAGTCTTTCAATGTGTATGTTTTTCCGTTTGTTGCTTTCAAAGAGAAATCTATTGCTGGATCGCCTATCTTCATCTTGTAATTCGCATCGCTTAGCATTATAACACCTCTGAGGATAGGGTATTTCTGTTTTTTTATTAATGTTATGGAATTTAATTTCCATATAGAAGTTATTTGTTTTGTTCGAAGAACTAATAAAAGAAAAGAAACCACGAATAAATCATGACGAAGAAAAAATGGACTGTTGAAGACGACTTAAAAGACTTGAAAGAAGAAGACCTCAATCTAGATGAAGAGCCATTGCTAAGCCCAAAGGCAAAGAAAATAATATTAGTCGTGGCAGCCATCGTTATGAGCTTAATCATAGCATCAATAATGTACCTGCAATACCCGTTCTTCGGCATGATCTCAGGGATGATAGAAAGCAGGCCAATGCAAGGCAACACACTAAACGTTGGAGGTATAACAGTAGAATTTCAAAACAACACCAGGGAAACAGTCTTACAGGCATACTACGATAACCCGGACGTGGAAACAAGCCTATGCCTAGAAGGAACAAGGCAAGGAAACACTTACTTTATTAATCATGCTTACCAGCCAACCATATTCAGCCAGTCATACACACATGTAACACACGAAAGATGCAATGAAAAAACAATCCTGATGTTCCACACCCACCCATATAACAGATGCGTAGCATCAGAACAAGACATAAGAACATTAAGGCAGAACCAGGAAATAAATTCAGAGATAGGAATGATAATAATGTGCCACCCAAACAGGTTTTCGCTGTACACATAAAAAAAAATGAGATACAACAAACTAGTACGAGACAAAATACCTGATATAATCAGAGGAAAAGGAGAAACCCCTGTTACAAGGATCGCTTCAGATGAAGAATACAGGGAGAAACTAAAAGAAAAACTTGTTGAAGAAGTAAAGGAATACGCTGAAAACCCTTCAAAAGAAGAGCTTGCAGACATACTTGAAGTAATAAAAGCAATCCAAGAACACGAAAACATAAGCCACCAAGAAATAGAAAGGATAAGGAAAAAGAAAGCCTTGGAAAGAGGAGGATTCAAAAAACGCTTAATCCTTGAAGAAACAAGAAAAGAGTAAATATTTAAACCCAAATAATTTATTTCTAGGATGGCAAAAGAGAAAAAGAAAAAAAAGGATGATTCCCCAGAAGCACTATTCATACCAGCCGGCGTGCTCACAGGGATGGGAATAGGTTTTCTGACCGGAGAACTAGTATCCTGGCTGTTCATCGGATTAGGAATAGGATTCTTCTTGTTCGCATTGCTATCCGTAGCAAAGAAAAGGAACTAAGAAAAAGAAAAAACAATTTAAACTAGAAGCTCAATAAATAATTCTATGAACGTTGAAGCCGAAGAAAAAAAACTAAGGAGCACAGTTAAAGGAGGCTTATTCGGAGGAGGATTCTTCTCAAGGCTTAAAAAAAATCTTAAGAGGAAAACACTAACTGTTTCTGCAATTATTTCAATGGCTGCTGCGAGCACATCGATGCAGGCATACGCGCAGGTAGAGCCAACTATCGTTGAAAAACTGCACAATCTTAAGCACGACAAGGAATTCCAATCGATGAGTGAAGAGCAGCAGCAGGATACATTAGCATATTATATGACGAGGCTCGCAGTTGCTATTGAAAACCAGATTCATGAAATGATAAAAGGCGGGAAATACAGGTCAGCGGAACTTCAGATTAAATGGCTGGAAACACTTGCAAGGGATGTGAAAGACAAGGAAATGCTTGAACAATGCAAGAGACTTGAAAAAGTCCTGAAAGAAGCAAGAAAAGAACAAGAAGTCACGATGAAAAGCCTGCAGGACAAGGTTGTTGCGAGAGTACACGAGCATAGCAGAGGGCCCAGCGTTGAAACGATAGATGGTCATAAATACCTTGTCTTCGTAGACCATTCAAGGAACCAGAGTATTGCAAGGAATAAATCTCATTCAGGCTTAATCGCGTACGCCAGGGGAACAGGAAAAAACGTCCAGGGACAGATACAAACTAAGGTCACGAAAGAAGGCAACTTATGGGCTGCGATATCGTACGCTAAAATTGACTGAGCACTGGACAAGTGCACGCAAAGCGCTTATAAATAATTCTTATTTAACCTTTCCCATGCTAATACAACGACATGGCGTTAAAGAGGTAATACTGGACAGCTTGGTTTTTAGTGTAAGCCAGCTTAATTCCAGTGTTAAATCCGTCCTGGAAAGCAACGAATACTTGTACGATGTTTACGTAAAAGGAGAAATTTCAAATATGAGACGCCTCGAATCAGGCAGTGTTTTCTTTACATTGAAAGAAAAGAATTCTTCGCTGAAATGCTTCATGAAAAAAATTAATGCGGATGAAATGGAAGAAGATGTTAAAGAAGGAAGCTCTGTGATAATACGAGGCAGTATAGGTGTGTACGCTACACGTGGAGAGTATTACCTCGAAGTTGAGGATGTCTACAAGCAAGGATTAGGGGAGCTGTACAAGCAATTCCTGGAGCTAAAAGAAAAGCTTGAACGAGAAGGATTATTTGAAGAAAGCAATAAGAAAAAAATTCCTTTGTACCCAGAGAGCATCGGGATTGTTACCTCGCCGACAGGAGCTGTTATTAAGGACATGGTTAATACCTTGGAAAGAAGGTATCCTTTAACAAAAATATTTGTCAGCCCTGCAACAGTACAAGGAAGTAAAGCAAGCGAAAGCATTATTCGAGGCATTGAACAACTCGAAGAAAAGGCTGTTGATGTAATTATAATCGCAAGAGGCGGGGGGTCTTTAGAAGATTTGTGGGGTTTTAATGATGAGTTGCTTGCAAGGAAAATATTTTCGTGTAAAACTCCTATAATTACAGGTATAGGGCATGAGACTGATTACACTATAGCGGATTTTGTTGCTGACTTAAGAGCGCCTACTCCCAGCATTGCAGCGGAGAGAGCGACGCCGAGCATGGAAGAAATACAAAGGTCTTTGCAAAGCACTACAGATCACATACGAGATTTAACCATGAAGAAAGCCTCGGAGTTAAAAGCAGGCGTAGAGGATAATTCTTACAGGGTTAAGCTCCTTGCAAAAAGCTATGCTGAGAAAAAAAAGCTGGAATTGTTAAGAATGGAAAACAGCTTAAGGCATATGAACCATGAAGCAATACTAGGAAAAGGATACGTATTAGTTGAGAAGAACAACGAATTAGTCAAGAGCAAGAACAATCTAAAAGAAAAGGATAAGATAACACTGGTTTTCAAGGATGGAAAGGTAAAAGCAAAAGTTTCAGAGGTGGTAAAATGAAAGGATTCGAAAAAGACTTTGAAAGGCTGAAAAAGATAAGCGTGGAAATGGAGAAAGCAAAAAACTTTGAAGAAACCATGAAATTATTTCGTGAAGGCATGAAGCTCTCCGAGAAATGCAAAAATATTTTAGAAGAAGCAGAACTGGAGATTGAAGAACTTGCAAGGGCTTAACGCCTCTTAAAAGCTTCTTCGATATCCTCTTCCCTGTGCCCGTGCTTCCTAAGAACATCTTTAAGGATACTATCAGGAAACTTTTTTTCATAGACATGAATCCAATCCACTAATTGATTTACAGTGTAATTGTCAGCAGGCGCACTCGTCTTCCTATACAAATAATTATCAGGATCCTTAAGCTTTTTCTCAGGCACATCTTCTTTATTCCTGGAAAGATAAAAAACTAGGAAGCCTACGGCAGAAACCCCTATGATACCTATCAAAGCATAAACAACAAGTACAATAGTATCAGTACCCTGCACATCACTTTCAATAGTTGGAGATGGAAGAGGATCAGGAACTCCTGAAGAAAACGTTATTACAGGCTCAACCACACCAGGGAGATCAAACATGTCTATAACCACGACGTTCCCATTAATACTTCCTACATCTGACTCTATCACCTCACCAGGCAGGACTACTTCGTACGTATGAGACACGCCGGGCATATCACTCAGCGATTCAAGATAAGAATCATCCAAAACACCCACTGTTTCAGTTGGAAGGGACTCTCCATCTTCAAAGCCCCCTGAACCATCAACCACTACAAAACCAAGTAAAGGATACGCGCTTTTCACAAGGAAAGACTCAACGCCTTCCTCACCTGTAATATCAAGCACCCCAGGAGCAAACCTCCCATTGACCAACAACTCGTATTCCCCAACAACTTCGCATTCAGCATCCAACATACCATATTCTTCAGGATTGAAACCATCGCACGCCTCAGAGAAATCACCACCCTGCATTTCCTCATCCATATCACCGAGCATCTCCTCAAAATTAAACAACACCTCAACGCTGGACGAGCCATCAGAATTAATTTCGTGCTTAATATGTACATCGTAACACCCTGCTATAAAAAAGAGAGCTCCGAAGAGCAAAACCAAGAACGAGCGCTTCCCCACCATCTTAACCTAACACTTACAAAAATAGTATTTAAATATTGCTGAAAACTTTAAATAGTACAACACAACCTGCTTGCTTATAAATGGGATTCAGGAATTACATAGCGACAACGCTCACAGGGCTAATGCTAAGCGGGGGAAGCCCTTCAGGCGATTCTTTAGAGGAAAAAATAGTTGAAAGAAACGATTTGCCATACCCCGAATTTACAAGTTCTTATTCAGCTGAGCCCACAGGTCGTGTAAGCAGAATCCTGCGCAGAGGGGTAAGTTTTTATGATGACATAACCTTAAAGAGCTATCCTAGCCCTTCGGAGGAAGGATCTCAAGTTATAAAAGGCGAGGCCGATATAAGAATCAGACTAGGTCCTTTTAGCTGGAATTTTGACATAGGATTAGTGTCCTTGGTAGATGAAGAAGGAAGGGCTTTGAAAAGCATTTCTTATAACAAAGGATCAACGGATTTTATGAACAAAAAAACAAAGAAATTAGCTGCTGAATTAGAAGAGAAGGGTTTGCTTGAAGGAAGTGAAAAGGTTACTTCTTTGTATGTGGATAAGTTTGACTGGGATAACAACAGAGTATATCACACTGGGAGAAATGATACTACTTACAGCATAAGGGAGAACTCACATTGCCTGTTAACACTTCTCATGAACTATACTTCTTCTGTTCAGGAAAAAAATGATAGGGATTTCGTGAA
>PWLK01000030.1 GCA_003560545.1 Candidatus Woesearchaeota archaeon
GAAGAATTGCATCACCATGTATGTCTTGGCTCATAAGACTTGTTATACGAGCTTTATTTATATTTGTTTTCATAAGCTTTATAAAAATAAAGCAAGTCACAGAGAGGCATGGGCTCTTAGCTCAGTAGTAGAGCGCTACCTTGGCATGGTAGAGGCCGCGGGAGCGATTCCCGCAGAGTCCACTCATCTTTTTTTTTCGGGCAAGTAGTTCAGCTCGGTAGAATGTTCCGTTCGCAACGGAGAGGCCCCGGGTTCAAATCCCGGCTTGTCCATTTTCCGTATAGCATAATATTTAAAAAGCACGTGTTTTTCCGGGAATGTAAAGGGGGTATCATATGGGGAACGTAAAAGCAGTTATATTCGACTTATGGGGAACTATTGTTGAGAACGGTGTATACCCAAGTCCGAGTAAGCAGGCAAAGTATTTCCTAAGAGTAAGAAGTACTTTCTCGGAGTTCATCATAAAATTCGAAGAATCATTCATGAAGAAAGAACACGATTCGTTAAAAGAAGGATTTGAGAAGGTTGTGAACGATTTTAACCTGAGAATCCCTGACTTCGTGTATGACAAACTCGTGGGGATGTGGAATAAGAATGCTATTCTTTCAAAAGAATACCCTGATACAAAAGAATCTTTGGAAGCACTAAAAAAAGAAGGGTACAAAGTTTTTCTGCTTGCAAACATTGACAAGTCTTCGTACGAACAAATAAAAGATAAGTTCGAACTGGAAAAAGTGTTTGACAAAGTCTATCCTTCATTCAAAACAGGTTTTCTTAAAAGCAACAAAGAATCCTACAAAACCATACTTGATGAGAACAAGCTGAAAGAAGATGAAGTGGTAATGGTAGGGGATTCCATGGAAAGCGATATAAAAAGCGCGGAACAAGCAGGGATAAAAGGAATCCTCGTTGACAGAAAGGAAACAAGGGAGTACGAACCCAAAGTAAAGGACTTAGCTGAGCTAAAAGAAAAAATAGAAAGCTTATAAAAAAAAATGCGGGCATAACTCAGTCTGGTTAGAGTGCCGGTCTCATAAGCCGGATGTCCCGAGTTCAAATCTCGGTGCCCGCACATTCTTTTTTCAGAAAACTTTTTAAATAAACCCTTTTTCTTCTCCGATGCGTGAAAAACGCGTCTAACTACTTAAACAAAACGTTTTATCGAGGGTAAAAATTGAAAAGAAGCTCAAGAAGATGGAAGAAAAAAGGCCAGATGCGCTGGAAATGGCAAAGAAAAAGGATGAAGAAAGAAAAAAGGAAAAGGTCCAGCAACTAAAGGTAGATTGAAATGGCAGTGAAAAAAACAACGGCCAGGAAAAGAAAGAAGAACTGGTATGAAATGGTATCTCCAGACGTTCTTGACAACAGATTCATAGGTGAAAGCCTGTTATATGAAGCCAAAGACCTCATGGGTAAAACAATCAAAGTAAACCTTTCAACTCTTCTCAACGACATGAAAAAGCAAGGCATTGACGCAGGATTCAAAGTTGTAAGCATAAAAGACAACAAAGGAATAACAGAATTCACAGGGATATACCATACGAACTCATCAATGAAAAGGATTGTAAGAAGAGGAAGAGATAAAATAGAAGATTCATTCCTTGCAAAGACAAAGAATGGCAAGACTATAAGGATAAAACCCATAATAATTACAAGCTCAAAAACGTCAAACAGCGCGATATCCATGATACGTGGCGAAGCAAAAAAAACGCTTATGATAAAAGCAAAATCCATGAACCACGACGCGTTCTTCAAAGAATTAATACACCAGAAAACCCAGAAGGAAATCAAAGACGCGCTTTCAAAAATATATCCTTTGAGGTTTGTGGATGTCCGCCAGGCTTACCTGGAAGACCCCAAGCTAAAAAAAGTTGAAGAAGTTCCTGATGAAGAGCCTGCACCACAGAAAACACAGGAAGAAGCTGTAAAAGAAGAGCCAGCTCCTGCTGAAACAGAATCTAAATAAAGAACAATTTTTTATTTCTTAACAAAATGGACTCAAAAGATTATGACCTGGAAAAAGAGCGAATGGTTACCGAGATAAGGAAGGCTAACGCGAAGCTCGTATTACTTCACTTGCCTGATGGGCTTAAGCCAAGAGCAGCAGAGTTACAGGAAGAAATAAAAAAGAATACTGATGCTGAAGTAATGATATGGTGCGGTACTAACTTCGGGGCTTGCGACCTGCCAGTAGATGTTGAGAGAGCAGGCGTGGACCTTATAGTTCACTTCGGGCATTCCCCGTGGTTATCATAAAAAAATTTAAGAATTCTAAAAAGCAAGAAGGTATGAGAAGAATTCATCCTCGTGAAAAGGCTTATTTCTTCTTGTTTGCAACTTTCTTTTTCTTAGCAGCCATTTTTTTGGCACCTCGCAAGGTTTATACGATTATATATTTGTACTAGGATAAATACTTTTGCTTTTTGAAACCACAAAAACTTTTAAAGGGATGGGGAAATCTAAGAAGGATTATGACAGAGCTCATCATTACTGAGAAACCAAGTGCGGCAAAAAAAATAGCTGAAGCTCTCTCGGATAAGAAACCTGCGCGAGAAAAGACCAACGGGGTTTATTACTACAAGATAAACCATGGCGGACAAAAAATATATGTTGTCAGCGCAGTCGGACACCTGTACACTGTGGCTGAGAAAAAAAAGTCTTTTGAGTACCCTTCTTATGACATACAATGGGTTCCCGCGCATGAGGTTGACAAGAAAGCAAGCTTTTCCAAGAAATACTTAGAAGTAATAAGGAAGATTTCCAAGGAAGCAGACAGCTTCACAGTTGCATGCGATTACGACGTAGAAGGAGAAGTTATAGGGTTGAACGTCGTGAGGTATGCGTGCAAGCAAAAGGATGCTTCAAGGATGAAGTTCTCCACCCTGGTAAAAGAAGACCTTGTCAATTCCTATGAGAGCAAGATGAAAAGCGTTGACTGGGGCCAGGCATTAGCAGGCGAGACAAGGCACTTCCTTGACTGGCTTTACGGAATAAACCTCAGCAGGGCTTTAACTCTTGCGGTTAAAACAGCAGGGTCATTCAAGATTATGAGCAGCGGAAGAGTACAAGGCCCTGCATTGAAAATCGTTGTTGACAGGGAGAAAGAGATAAGAGCATTCAAGCCTGAGCCGTACTGGGAGATACACCTTAAAGCGGAGAAGGACAAGAAGAAGATAGAGGCAAAGCACGAAAAGGACAAGATATGGGATAAAGAGGAAGCAACGAAGATCTATGGTTCTGTCAAGGATGAAAAACAAGGAAGCATAGCGAAGATTGAAAAAAGGAATTTCAAGCAGGCACCTCCTTTCCCATTCGACTTAGGGTCTTTGCAGTCAGAAGCATACAGGTTGTTCAAGATACCTCCGAAGGCAACATTGCAAAGCGCGCAGAACCTGTACCTGAAAGGAGTTACTTCTTATCCCAGAACGAGCAGCCAGAAAATCCCTCCTGGCATTGGGTACAAGAAAATACTATCCGCTCTTGCAAAGAACCCTGCTTATACTTCGAAAGCAAACATTCTTCTTGGAAAGACAAGCTTAAAGCCAAATGAAGGAAAGAAAACAGATCCAGCGCATCCTGCGATATACCCGACCGGGCTAA